>JAAYQY010000001.1 GCA_012519125.1 Spirochaetales bacterium | reverse complement strand
CCTGTAGGAGGAGTGGAACAATGAGCCAACAAGAAGAATTCCAAAGCGCAGTCAGTGCATTCAATAGTTCGGAGGAGGGCATCTCCATTGCCGAACTCCTCCACATATTCCATAAACGATTCAAATGGTTTGTAATCGGTCTTATTTTGGTTGTCTTTGCTGCTATCGCCTATCTGCAGGTTGCAACACCCCAGTATGAGTCACAGGTATCGGTGCTCGTCGACCCCATCCAGCAGTCCTCTTCGTTTGAGTCGATGCTCAACATGTCGGCTTCCAGTACCAAGATTGCCACCGAAGTGGAGTTGATAACCAGTCGCACCAACATAGACTATGCCCTCAGTACCTTGGACCTGAGCAAATATCACAATGAGGATGGCCAGGATTATCGTGATGAAGCGGTGCTTGGCAAGGTGAAAGACCGGATTGTAGTTTCCACGGTCAAGGATACCAACATTGTGCGGATTACGGTCACCGATGCAAGCCCTGAGTTTGCCCGTGACTTTTCCAATGCTCTTGCTTCCAGCTATGACAATATGCTCACCGGAATTGCAAAGAACTCCAAGACAGTGCAGCGAGAGTTCATCGAGTCCCAGATCCCCATCAATGACCGGATGCTCTCCCTTGCCAGTGATGCTCTCGGGGATTTCCGAGAGAATAGTGATATCATCCAACTCACTGACAAGAGCTCCTTGCTCGTTGAGCAAATCTCCTATTATGCGCTGCGCTTGGAACCGCTGAGACTGCAACTTGCAGAATCCCAAGTGTTCATTGACTCATACAGTGCATCGTTGAAGCAAGCAGGGGTCGAAGGTGTTCTCTCCTTGGATCAGCTCCGTTCGGATGCTGTGATCGCAGCCAAACTGAATGATCTCAGAGCATGGAAGACCGAGCTTACGATGTACGAGTCGCTCTCAAATCCTGCGGGCAATACGGCAACCACCGCTCCTACCACAAGTTTGAACTCCTCCTCCCGCGTGTATGTGATCAGCAGTGCAATTTCAGAAGTCACCAAAGAACTGCTGAACCGCATCAATGCGTTGACCCGTTCCTATGCAAATGAATCCAATACCCAAGCGCTTGTCCAAGTCCTTACCACAGAGGTGGCAATTGAGGTGCTGGAAGAACGTGGTGATGTGTTTGTTGCTGAACTCTCCAAGCTTCCCATTCTTGAACGTCGCTTGAGCGAGCTTCAGCGAGATGTGATGATCTACGAGGCACTGGGTCTGAAACTTCGTGAGATGCTCGAGGAAGTGAAACTCATCGAAGCTTCGGTTACCGGCAATGTGCAAGTGGTCGATCAGGCGATCCTTCCGCTCAGACCTGTCAGTCCGAACAAGCTTTTGATTCTCGCTGTTTCCCTCTTGTTGGGGGCTGCTTTCGGTTTGTTGCTCACTTTGGGAATCGAAGCTATCGATGCTTCCATCCAGAACGAGCATCAACTGCAGAAAATCGTCGGCAAGGAAGCTCCTGTGCTTGGTTGGATTCCCATGATGAAAATCAGCTCGAAGGACAAGTATCCCACTCTCACCGTATACAACGATCCTCTCTCTTTTGAGTCTGAACGTTTCAAACTTGTTGCCAACATGCTCTATAACCAGGAAGGAAAGCGTGTGTTCTCCATCACTTCCTGCTCCATGGCTGAAGGTAAGAGTACCATCATCGGCAATATCGCCCTTGCTCTTGCCCAATTGGGCAGCAGAGTTCTTATCATCGACGGGGATTTGCGTCTTCCCAGTATGGAGCGTTACTTCAGATTGAAGCACCGGGAAGTTGGGTTGGTGGACTTTGTCACCAAGAACCTCCCCTTCGAAGAGTGCATTGTCCAACCTTTTGAGAAGGTTCCCTCTTTGCATCTGCTTCCTCCCGGCAATGCTCCCTTGGTTCCGGCAGCGATTTTCTCCAATCCACGGTATGTGAAGGGAATCGAGTTCCTCAAAACAACTTATGACTTCATCATCATCGATGCACCCCCGCTTGACTCTGCAAGTGAGCTGCTCTCAATCTCCAAGCATGTGGATGGCCTTATTGTCACCGTCCGTGCAGGTATCACAAGCAAGGGTTCCTTGTTTGACCTGGTGACCAACCTCAAGACGGCGAACGCTCCGTTGATTGGGTTTGTGTTCAACGGTGTCATTCCCGGCAGCTTCTCAAGCTATGGTTACGGCTATGGATATGGCCGTGGTTACTCCTCCTACGCAAATCGGTATGGTGGTGGCAAAACGGGTGCTCAAAAGAGCAAGCATCATAGTAGAAAACGTTCTACCGGCTGGTATCGAAAGCGATATAAGCAGGACCTCAAGACCAGAGGCAAAGTGGTGACCGAGCAGTTTGAGGCCTTGCTTGCATTTGGGCCGCACGCCGACTTCAGGACCATACAGGAGTTCAAGCAAGCCTCTTCAGATGATCGGGACTTCCTTACGTTCCAGAGACGGCAGGAACAGGATACCAAGCCTGTCGAGACTCCCAAGCCTGTTGAGACTCCCAAACCTGTTGAGACTCCCAAACCTGTTGAGACTCCCAAACCTTTGGATGACTTTGATGAGCTTGACCTGTTGGCAACACTTGAAGATGACCCACAGGCAATCGGGAAGAAAAGAGGGGAGTGAGACTAGACACGAGAGCTCCTCTCTGATACTGTTCTCAAGAGAAAATTCGGAGGACATCAATGGTAAGGAAACGATACAGACTCATGTACCTATCCACCGGAAGGTGTTTTCCCCAGCATATTGCATCAGAAAGTCGACCGTAGGGTCGGCTTTTTTTTTGAAGGAGCCGAGATGGAGAATCAGAACGTATTTGCAGGAAGATCTTTGTGTGTCATCGAAGATTTCTCGAAAGAGGAACGGATGTACCTGTTTGAGCAGGTGAAAATTCTCAAGAAAGCATTGGAAAAGCAGGATGACCAGACTCTCGAACACTATCGAATCAACGACAAGGACTTTGGTATCTACGAAGTGTTCCTGGAAGACAGCACCCGAACAAAAGAGTCCTTCAGAAATGCTGCCAATTTTCATCATGCAAAAGTCTCTGAGCTGAATAGCGATAGTTCCTCCTTCAACAAGGGTGAAAGCTATGCAGATACTTTCTACACCCTCAGCGGATACTCCAACACCATCTTCATCGTACGGAGCAAACTCGAAGGAGTTTGCAGATGGCTTGAGGAGACCTGCTCAGCCTACGCCAAACGAAACAGCCTGTATCGCAAGCCGGCCTTCATCAATGCAGGGGATGGAAAGCATGAGCATCCAACCCAAGAACTGCTGGATGAGTTCACGTTTCTTGAGGATAACAACTGGAGTACCGAGCGTTTGCACCTTGCCTTGGTAGGAGACCTTTTCCATGGTCGTACGGTTCATTCGAAGGCAGACGGTCTGAAAATCTTCAAGTCGGTTACGGTAGACCTCATTGCCCCAGTGGAATTGGCGATGCCGGATACCTATGTGCAGAAGATGAGAGAGAATGGCTATGAAGTTCGAAGTTTTTCATCCATCGAAGAGTATCTCGAGCAGAAGGACCTTGCAGACAAGTGGTACTTTACCCGCCCGCAACTTGAGCGTATGGGTGACAGGATTCTCCAGCGTCAGGCTGAGCTCAGAAGAACCATCACCTTCCGCAAGGAGTTCATATCCTTGCTCAAGGAGGGGACAAAATTTTATCATCCCCTTCCCAGACACAAGGTTCATCCGACCATCCCAACCTTCCTAGATGATACAGAGCTCAACGGATGGGAACGACAGTCTATCAACGGCATGTATGTCAGAATCGTCTTGCTCGCCCTCATTGCAGGAAAGATTGGAGCGGAATTCCTACCCTCTCTCCCTGCGCCGGTACTGCCCACTGAGGAAGATTACATCACTGAAGTGGATCTCGCCTCAATGCCGGTCAAGGAGAAAGTCGTCAGTGAGGGAGTGCAGCCGATTCATGATGGGTTGGTGATAGATCATATCTGCAAAGGGGACACCCCCAGTGAAATCCGTGACCATATGCGTCTGATCAGCAGTGTGCTGGGACTCGATTGCCAGAAGGGTGGTGAATGGGTCAGCACCGGACACAAGGATGAGAACCAGTTCAAGGGAATCATCTTCAGGCCTGGCAACTTCGAGTTGAGCCGCAAGCATCTCAAGCGCCTGAGTGCAGTGGCTCCAGGCTGTACCCTCAATCTCATCAAGGGCGGAAGAGTGGTGAACAAGTATCGGCTCCATCTTCCTCCAAGAATTTATAACTTTGAGGATCTGGCTTGCACGAATGAGGCTTGTATCTCCCATCCAGAGCAGGATGAAGGTGTTCCAGCCCTCTTTTTCAGGACGAAGGACAATCACTTTGCCTGCGCTTACTGCGGCAAGAACCATACCTTCAAGGAAATCTGGAAGAGCCGCAACAAATAAGGTAAACTGGAGAGAACATGAAAAGCATTGAAACCATAACAAACCACTACGGGCCGTTGTTGGCCGAGAAAGCACTGGCCTTGGGAGCGATCAGGCTGCAGGTGCAGAACCCCTTTACCTGGGCGAGCGGATACCGTATGCCCATTTACAACGACAATCGCAGACTCCTTGCCTCAGCTGAGGCTCGTGCCTTGGTAGGTGAGGCGTTTGCTGCAATGATGGAAAGCCTGCAGTTTGACCCTGACAATATCGCAGGAACCGCGACCGCGGGCATTCCTCATGCAACTACACTCGCCGACAAACTGGCAAAGCCGATGAGTTATGTGCGCAGTTCAGGCAAGGATCATGGGCTGGGTCAGCAGATTGAGGGATTGGGCCAGAGCGGCTCGTATGAGGGTGCGAACGTTTTGCTGATTGAGGATCTTATATCCACAGGTGGTTCCTCCATCAAAGCAGTACAGGCAATTGTGGATGCCAAAGGTAACTGCCCCTATACCTTTGCGATCTTCACCTACGGCTTCGATGCTGCGGTAGAGGCCTTTGCAAAGCTGAACCCTGTGTGCACCTTCCATACCATCCTTGACTACGATGTCATGGTACAGAGTGCTCTTTCCCGTTCGTATGTGACGGCAGAGGAGGCCAAGCTCCTCTCGCTCTGGCGTGAGGATCCGTTCGGCTGGGGAGCCGCACATGGTTTTCCTCCGGTAACCAAATAAGGAGGAGAGACAGATGAACTACGATGCAAAACTGATGGAAAGCGCAAAGACGGTAGGAAATATCGTATGTATGGGACTCGATCCGCAGAGGGAAGCTCTTCCCTTCGCAAGTGGGGACGTGAGAGTGGATCTCAATGCATTCTTCCAACAGCTATTCAGAAGAATGGCTCTTTCGGGGCTCATCCCAGCTGCCTTCAAACCGAACATCGGTTACTACCAGAGTC
Organism: Spirochaetales bacterium; assembly: GCA_012519125.1. Taxonomy (GTDB): domain Bacteria; phylum Spirochaetota; class Spirochaetia; order Sphaerochaetales; family Sphaerochaetaceae; genus Sphaerochaeta. Next base: position 2,334 of record JAAYQY010000001.1, on the reverse strand, counting down.
TTGATCGCCCCCGTGAAGAGGATTTCTCCGGCAGCCAAGCGTTGGCTGACCTGCTGGACATGGTGGAGAACTTCTTCCCCGGCATCCCGGTGATTCTGGACAGCAAGCGGGGTGATATTGCACGAAGCAGTCTCAACTATGCACAGGAAGCCTTTGATTGCTGGAGTGCAGATGCCGTAACGGTAGCCCCCTATATGGGAAGTGACTCGGTGAAGCCCTTCACCGATCAACCAGAGAAAGGGGTGTATATCCTCAACCGAACAAGCAACCCTGGAGGGAAGGATTTGCAGAATCTGGTTCTCGAGGGGGGCAAGCTGCTCTATCTTGAAGTTGCCAGCCAGATAGCCGCCTACAATGCCAAAACCGGCTGTGTGGGGGCAGTGGTGGGTGCAACCAATCCCCAAGAACTCAAGGACATCGCCACTTTCTATCGGGATGAGCGGGTCCCCCTGCTGATTCCTGGTGTAGGAAGCCAGGGTGGGTCGGCTCCTGAGGTGATGGAAATCCTGCGTTCCTGCGGTTACCCTGTGGAACTGGCCAGGATCAACAGCTCCAGTGCCCTTACTCATCCTTGGAAAAAGGGGCCGGCTCCTGAAGACTGGCTTGAAGCATGCGAAGAGAACCTCCGGACCCTGATACGGGAGTGTGCGGTATGAAGGATGTTCTCTCCTATCTGAAACATCGTCATCTCGATACAACCAAACCCGTATTGCTGAGTACCGTCAGTGGGGTAGCCTCCACAAAACCCGCTTTGATACGTTTTTTTGATAAAAAAGTGCCGAGCATTGCCATCATCACCACCAAGAGTTTTCAGGTTGAAGTGAACCCAGGCAACCGGGAACCGGTCATCTGCGAAACAGAGGCTGGCTGCTTTGGCAACTCTGTCGGGTTGAGAAACCCCGGCTTGGAACAAGCACTGTATGAGCTACGTACCTTGAAGCGTGAAAGTCCGCTCCGTGCGGTACTCAATGTATCGCTATCGGCAAATAGTGTTGAGGACTTCATTACCCTCGTTCGGGCCTTCGATGAAGTGGCTGACATGGTGGAATTGAATTTTTCTTGCCCTCATGCTTCTGTCGGGTATGGTGCTTCGATAGGATGTGATCCCTCCATCGCCGCGCAGTATGTGAAAGAGATCAAAACACAGACCAAAGCGTGCAAAGCACCCCTGTTTGTAAAGCTTACCCCGAATGTGGAAGATATTGGCCTGATCGCCAAAGAGGTCATGGAAAGTGGAGCCGATGGACTTGTCGCCATCAATACGGTCGGCCCGATTGTCCACATCGATCCGGTTGCACAGCAACCCATCCTCCAGAACAAGCTTGGAGGGAAGGGAGGATGTTCGGGAAAATCCATCTACCAGGATGCACTCAAAGCCATCGGGGCCATTCGTAAAGCCTGCGGTCCTGACATTCCCCTGCTTGGGATGGGCGGGGTGACGAGTGGGGAAGATGCTGCTCGCCTCATTGCAGCTGGAGCTGATGCTGTCGGCATTGGTTCTGCACTCGGAACAGTCGATCAGCGTGATTGGAGTGCTTACCTTGATGCTGTCAAAGCTGAAGCCGAAGCGGTCCTGCAAAACAAGAGCCTTGGCTCTTCTCCAGCTTCGGCCTCCTATGTGACCAAAGAGCGGCAGATGGCCTATCAGAAGCATACGGTCACCGGCGTGAAACAGTATGGCAAGGATACGGTCATCCTCACTCTGGATGGCAGCCTCGACTGCAAAGCCGGACAATTTGCCTTCCTCTGGATTCCCCAAGTAGGAGAAAAGCCGTTCTCGGTAGCACATAACAACCCGCTCTCCTTCGTGATCAAGCGCAGAGGCCCCTTCTCTGAGCAGCTGTGCAATCTCAGTGAAGGTTCAAACCTCTATGTACGCGGTTTATATGGGGCACAACTTGAGAACCCGGTAACCGAGAAGGCTCTTCTTCTTGCCGGAGGAACCGGGGTGGCAGTGCTTCCATCCTTGGCAAAACAACTATCAGAGCAGCAAACATCCATGCGAATCCTGGTGGGTACCAGCGAAACGGTGGAAGGAAAGGCCTTGCTGGAGGACGAGCTCTCCTTGTATGGCGAATTTTTGTGTATAGCTGATGACGGGAAACCCGGTAGGGTGCTTGATGTGCTGGATGATCTTGTCCTGGATGCAGAACAAGCCTGCTATCTGGTGGGACCGGAGATTTTTATGGCAATTGCTTGCCGAAAGTTGCTAGGGCGTGGAATGGCCTCCGAACGCATCTTCCTCTCCATGGAGCGAAGCACGCTCTGTGGGATCGGCATGTGTGGCGAATGCGCTTGTGGTGATCGCCTTACGTGTCGCTGGGGAACGTTCCT
>JAAYQY010000179.1 GCA_012519125.1 Spirochaetales bacterium | reverse complement strand
AAGGAGAGCTCGCGAGCAGTGCAGATGATAGCCTGTGCCCATTGTGCGGAAGCCCGATGCACATCCATGACCGCTGCGAGGCCAGCCTGAGGCATCTGTGCTTCGGGAATCGGTTGAGTTGCCTCAAGTTCTCCAAACTGCGCTACCTGTGCCCCCGATGCGGCCACAGCCACATGCAGCGCGTCCCGTTCCAGGCGCAAGGGCACCGCATCAGCTGCGAGCTGCTGAGCTATACGAGGGACCTGCTCGCCTATGGGTTTACCAACAAGGAAGTTGCATACATCACCGGCTTGGGGAAGAACACCGTCAAGGACATCGACCTCCGACGGCTGCAGGAGAAGTACACCATAGACGGACAGCGGCTCATCAAGCCCGAGAAACAGGCGAGGTTCCTCGGCGTCGATGAGTTCAAGCTCCATGACGGGCACAAGTACGCGGTGGTCATCATAGATATGGAGACGGGCCCAACCTTCCCCCAGTACGGTTCGATGGATATGGATTTCAGCGGAGGCAGTGTGGGAACACTGGTACGTTTGAGGCTGAACATCACCATCCCGGCGGTAGGTCCCAGGACCTGCACCCTCTGCAAGCTCGATGAGACCGATGTGACCGAGGAAGCCCAAGCCCTCTTCGACCGGTAAGGGCCTAGAGCAGCTGCAAGGGATCGAGATCGACCTCAAGATATACACCCGATGGAGGGGTGTAGGTACTCAGCACGGTGGCCACCAGATGGTGGGTCTCACTTGCTTCGCGTCCTGAAATGAGGAGATGGTAGCGATAGTTGGAAGCAATCTTCTCCAAGGGGCACTCATTGGTGCACAAGACCTCGGTCTTTCCCTCTTTTGCGCACTGATTGAAGCGCCCTTCCAGTACTTCAGACTCTCGCTCCACCTTCTCCTTGCTACGGCCACGCAAAACCAGATTGACTAATCGGCTGTAGGGGGGGAACCCGGTATCCTTGCGCACCTGAAGCTCCTCTTCATAGAAGCGTTCGAGATTCCCTTCCAGTGCGTACCGTATGGCAGGATTCTCCGGGTGGAAGGTCTGGATGATGACCCTTCCTTGGTCATTGTATCGGCCCGCACGGCCTGAAACCTGAACCAGCAGGCTGAACGTGCGCTCTTGGGCACGAAAATCAGGAATGTTCATCCCACTGTCTGCAAGAACGATACCCACCAACTGTACCAAGGGAAAATTCAAGCCCTTGGCCACCATCTGTGTTCCCAAAAGGATATCTATCTCACCAGAACGAAAGTCGGAAAGCACCTTGGCCACATGGCCTTTTTGTTTGGCACTGTCCGTATCGAGTCGTTCGATGCGGGCCTGGGGAAACAGTGCACGCACCTCCTGCTCGACCATCTCGGTCCCGAATCCACTGTAGGAGACATCAAGGCTTCGGCACTCCGGACAGACCTTCATCGGCGCGGAGCGGTAGCCGCAGTAGTGGCAAACCATCTGGTTTGCACCCTTATGATAGGTCAGCGAGACAGCACAGTTGGGACAACGCAATTCATAGCCGCAACTGTTGCAGTGGAAAAAGTAGGAGAAGCCCCTTCGGTTGAGAAAGAGGATGACCTGATGCTTGGAGGCAAGCGTCTCATTGATAGCCTGCCTGAGCGTAGTACTGATCACTGACTTCTCAAATGCGAGGTTGACCACTTCCATCTTGGGCATGCTGCCACCGGCCACCCGCTTCATCAGATAGTGAGCCTGGACGTGCGTCCCCTCCTGCATCAGGCTGTACGCCTCCAAGGAGGGGGTGGCACTGCCCATGATCAACAAGGCTTTCTCGGTTTGGCATCGTCTTTGGGCTACCTGACGGGCATGATAGCGAGGAGTGTTGCCACTCTTGTAGCTGTTCTCATGCTCCTCATCGAGGATGATCAGGCCAAGGTTGGGAAAGGGAGCGAAGACCGCACTCCGTGCACCGATGGCAAGCTGCACTTCCCCATTGAGGATGCGCTTCCACTCTCTCAATCGCTGGCTCGGAGTCAGGGCGGAGTGAAGGATGGCCACCTTGTTGGCAAAACGATTGGTCACCTGCCTTGCCAATTGATGGGTAAGGGTAATCTCTGGCACCAGATAGATGACCGACTTGCCCTGCGCTATCACCGATTCCGCACAGCGCAGGAACACCTCGCTCTTGCCGCTTCCGGTCACCCCGAAGAGGTAGTGCATCTGCTTGGAGGATGAGAGAATTGCATCAATGGCACTCTGCTGCTCATCACTGAGGTGTTCGACCTTCTCAAGCAGCAGATCCTCCTCCACATCCAGCACCGGGGGGCTGGAGTCGCGTCTGCCACCAGGAATCATCATGCTCAAGGCCTCGCCTTGGCTGCACAAATAGAAGCGTGCCATCCACTGTGCCAAGGCAATGCTTTGTTCTCCGAACAATGGTTTCTCGTCGATGACCCGTTTGATCGGCCTGACCTCGTAGGACGCTTCGAAGCTATCCAGTGCTGCAATCACATAGGCCGTCATCTCCCGCTTGCCGAAGGGGACCACCACACGCTGGCCGATTCCGACGACTGTCTTGAGTGCATCAGGGATACTGTAGGTGTACGGGTCCTTCAGCGGAAGGTCGAGGACAACTTCCACAAAGTTGGGCATCAGGACCTCCCGTTCAGCGGGGTTGCCAGATAGGCTGCCACTTTCTTCAGGTCTTCCCACACCGGGCGCTTGAGCTCTGGGTTACGCAGCACCCCTGCAGGATGGTAGGTGGCAACCACCGGTATGCCCTCATAGCGGAAGAAACGACCGCGCAGCTTCCCCACCCCGTCGGTGGTTTCAAGCAGCGCTTGACTGGCAACTGAACCGACAAGCAGGATGATCTGGGGCTTCACCAATTGGATCTGGCGCTTGAGGTAGGGAATGCAGGCCGAGATTTCATCGCTCTCAGGATTGCGATTCTCCGGTGGACGGCATTTGACGATATTAGCGATGTACACATTCGTCTCACGGCTCATCGAGATGGCTCCCAACCAGCTGTCCAGATACTTGCCTGCCTTGCCCACAAAGGCTCTGCCGGTTGCATCCTCTTCAGCTCCAGGACCCTCGCCGATGACCATCAGTCGGGCCGGGATGACCCCCTCCCCAAATACGGTATGGCTCCGTGTTCCGCTGAGCTTGCACTTGGAGCAGTTTTCAACCAGATGCTGAAGTTGTTTCAGACCGGTCCCCTGTATACTCTGTGGGTCAATCGTCTGGGGAAGCATGGTGCGTGCGAGCGCCTGAAAATCCACTTCACTGGGAGTGAGAGGCTTCTCTCCCACGAGCGCTTCAGCCTCATCACATACATCGACGAACTGCTTGAGCGCATAGGCCAGCGCTTCAACCTTGGCTTGGTCAGCTGTCATGGCCTACCTCCTCAAACCACGCGTATTCATCCCGATCATAACTGATGCGGTAGAGATAGAGTCCGGAGGCCGAGGCTGTTCTGCCTGCCCTGCTGCGCTCCTTGCTCTCCAGAATGGCCGAAAACTCCTCGACAGGCACGCCCTTGGTTGCAAACTCCATCATGGAACCTACCAGCGAACGCACCATCTTGTACAGGAAGGCGTTGCCGCAGATGGTATAGCTGAGTAGGGGAAAGCCCCATCGGTCGGTCTCGAGCGACCAGTAGGACTCATAGATGTCACGCCACTTGCTCGGACATACATCCCCGCTTGCGGTGAAGGTGGTGAAGTCGTGGGTGCCAAGCAAAACCTTTGCATAGCCGTTGAGCACCTCAAGAGAGGGGAAATGCTTCACTTTAGCCACCAACTGGTCGTCAAAGGCAGTCATATCCTCTTCCTGTTTGAAGTAATAGCGGTACACCCTTGCCATGGTGGTATAACGGGCATGAAAAGAGCCATCCACCTCACTGCTGTCCAGGATCCTGATGTCAGTGGGGAGCAATCGGTTCAAAGCGCAACGGAAGACCGAGGCTTGCACCTTCTGGTTGGCGATATCCATGTGGCAGACCTGAGCTAGGGCATGCACCCCGCTGTCAGTCCTGCCGCTGCCTACGATCTCCACGCGCTCGCCGATCATCTGCTCCACGGCCTTCTCCAGAACCTCGGCCACCGCAAGTGCGTTGGACTGTTTCTGCCAGCCGCTGTAATGACTTCCATGGTAACTTACGGTGAGCCGAATTCTTCTGAGCCCTTCGCCGAGCATTTCCAGCTCGGGTCGTTTCCAATCAGAGCGGGCCATGGTCACCCCCGAGCACCACCATGGCAACAGCCACCGGCTGGTCATGGCTGATGGAGACCAAGGCCTTGCGATTGCCCAACAGCTGCAGAGCCTTGCCCTCCAGATGAAGCACAGGTCGCCCATCACTTTGTCGTTCCACACGGATATCTTGCAGGCTCAGTCCGGAGAGACCGGTACCCAGGGCCTTTCCGAAGGCTTCCTTTACCGCAAAGCGACCGGCAAGAAACTCCGCACGACGTTCAGAGGAGAGCCCTGTTGCTTCCTGCAACTCCATTGGGTGGAACATCCGCTCACAAGCATGTTCAGAGAGATTCTTCATTCGGTCGATGTTCACCACATCAATGCCGATTCCCATATCCATCAAGGCGAGCTCCTCACCGAGAAGAGAATCCGATACTGGTTGGGATTCGCCACCAAGGAGATACCGGCACTATCGAATACGCGTTCCTCGTAACTGAGCACCACCAAGGCGGTGGAGATGCCCTCTTGCTCTACAGCAGAGAAATCAATGGATGCCTTGATGGCATTGGGATCGATGAGATAGATGACATCCTCATTTCCACGGATGATGACTTCCACCGATGTCGGTACAAGGCTTTGTGCCTCAAGGGAGGGAGGAAGACTCACCTGGACAGGGATGGTCACCACCCTTGCTCCCATGGTGGAGTATTGGATGAAGACATACACCAGGAGGGCAAAGACCAACGAAAGCACTTTGGCCGGCCAATTGACCAAAAACGATTGCAGGTACTTACTCAGCTTCATCACTGCCGGCCTCCTGCATAAGCTCCTCGGGAGTAATGTCATGGTAACTGAAGAGTGCAAGCAACATGCGCTTGATCGTATTGGTGTCAAGGTCGTAGTAGAGGTTTGCATTGTAGGTCATGCTGATCGCTCCGGTCTCCTCACTGACGACCAACACCACAGCATCGGACTCCTCGGCAAGTCCCAAGGCTGCGCGGTGTCGTGTACCAAAACTCTTCTTGATGTCTGTCTGCTCTGAAAGCGGAAGATAGCAACCAGCTGCAACAATCCTTCCCCCTTGGATGACCATCGCCCCATCATGCAACGGCGTGTCGTGGTCGAATACGGTCAGGATGAGAGAGGTGGAGAGGTCCGCATTGATCCTGGTCCCGCTGTCGATGATGTTCTTGATACCCAAACGTCGAGGGAACACGATCAGGGCTCCACGCCGCTTGTTCACCAACACATTGCAGGCATTGAGGATCGAATCAATCTGGTCGCTGCTCGTGGTTTGCGTACCAATGCGGAACAGCCGGCTCCCCCCACTCCACAACTGGGTGAAGGAACGCCTCAGCTCGGGTTGGTAGACGATGCAGATGAAGATGGTTGCTGGAATGCTGATGTAGCGAAAGAAGAACAGCAGCACCTCCAACTTGAGGATGTAGCTGACTGCATAGGTAGCGAAGAGGACCACCACCACTTTGATGAGCTGCTGGGCTTTGGTTTGGGCAATGGTTGTGTAGAATCGATAGAAAACCCATGCAAGCAAGCCCACCTGCAAGGCGGGACGCACTACTGAGAGCATGGACTGCATCGTATCAAGGACCATTCGGTTCTCCTACTCTTCGGTTACCCAATCCAAGGTACGGTTCACTGCTTTCTTCCAGAACCGTATCTTCTGCTGACGCACCTCATCATCCATCTTTGGTTCCCAGCGTTTCTCTTCCTGCCAATAGGCGGAGAGCTGGTCCAAATCCTTCCAGATTCCTACCGAAAGCCCTGCAGCATATGCCGCTCCAAGGGCGGTGGTCTCCACCACCTTGGGCCGGATGACAGGGATGCCCAGAAGGTCGGCCTGGAACTCCATCAGCGGAGTGCTGTTCGTAAGTCCACCGTCAACTTTCAGGGTAGTCATCTTGATGCCGCTGTCCTGCTCCATGCCCTTGAAAATATCATGGGCCTGGAAAGCAGTGGCTTCCAGGATGGCCCTGCTCAGATGAGCCCGGGTAGCAAAACCCGTAAGGCCTGCAATAACCCCGCGGGCATCACTTCTCCAGTAGGGAGCAAAGAGACCACTGAAAGCAGGGACGATGTATACTCCGCCGCAGTCTGGCACAGAGGAGGCCAGTTTGTCCAGTTCCTGCGGATTTGAGACAATCTTCAGATTATCACGCGCCCATTGTACAAGCGAGCCGGCAACTGCAATCGAACCCTCCAAGGCGTAGAAAGGTGGCTCATCCCCCAGCTGGTAGGCAACCGTGGTGAGCAAGCCTTGCTCAGAGGTAACAAGCTTGTGGCCGGTGTTCACCAACAGAAAGCAGCCGGTCCCGTAGGTACTCTTGCCCAACCCTTCGGAGAAACAGGCTTGCCCGAACAGCGCTGCCTGCTGGTCGCCCAAAATCCCGCACACGGGAACCTCTGCCCGCAGTGGTCCGCTGGGGGTGGTATTGGCATAGACAGTCCCTGAGGAGGGAACAATGGCCGGAAGCGCACACCGGGGAATATTGAAGAGCTCAAGCAGCTCGTCATCCCACTGACAGGTCTCGATATTCATAAGCAAATAGCGGCTGGCGTTGGTCACATCGGTAACCAAGGCCTTGCCTCCGGTAAGGTTCCAGGTAAGCCAGGTGTCGATGGTTCCAAAGACCACATCACCCTTCTCAGCCTCGTCTCTCAATCCCTCGACGTGTGCAAGCAACCAGGATATCTTGCTGGCCGCAAAGTATGGGCTGAAAATGAGCCCGCTCTTTTTCTGCAGATACGAAGCTTCCACCTCTTTCTTCAGCTGTTCGATGAGCTCTGCGCCCCTGAGGTCCTGCCAGACAATGGCATTGTGCCAGACTTTTCCGGTCTTTGGATTCCAAGCGACAATGGTCTCCCGCTGGTTGGTGATTCCGATTCCTTTGATGTCACTGCCTTTCAGGTTTGCTGCCTTGAGGGCCTTGCTGATACATTCGCTGCTGTTGTCCCAAATCTCCCAAGGATCGTGTTCGACCCAACCGGGTTGAGGGAAAATCTGCTGATGTTCAAGCTGATGAGAACTAACAATGGTCCCCGTCTCGTCAAACACAATAAAACGGGTACTGGTTGTCCCCTGGTCCAATGCTCCGATGTATTTCACGCAAAACCTCCTCTTTACGCCAGTATAGCTTCTCACCTCTCTTTTTGAAAGGCAAAAAGCGAGAAAGGGAAGCTGGATTTACCCTACCGCCACAGCCCTCAGGCATGGTATACTCTCCCTTATGAAACTGAAAGATATCCTTGCATGTGTAGATGGGGTCCTCGTATGTGGAGAGTCCCATCTGGAAGACGAAGTAAAACGGGGCTTTGCCAGTGATCTGATGAGTGACGTGCTCACCATCTTGGAGGACGACATCCTCCTGATCACCGGCTTGTCAAACAACCAGGCCATCAGGACCGCAGAGATGAGTGACATCTCCAACATCCTTTTGGTGCGCAACAAGAAACCCAGCCAGACTATGATCGACATGGCAAACGAGCTGAACATTGCTCTTGCCTACACCTCTTACTCCCTCTTCAAAACCAGTGGGCTCCTCTTCGCACAAGGGCTGAAGCCGGTATATTGAGATGCGACAAGAGTACCTCGTCCCAGCACAAGACTTCTCAGTGGCAGGTGTTGCCTCAAGCAATCTGAAACGATTGCTCAAACAGCTGAACATCAACCCGTTTACGATCAAACGCATCATGGTCGCCGTCTTTGAGGCGGAGGTCAATGTGATTGCTCACTCATTCGGGGGAAGAATTGTCTGCGATCTTGAGGAAGAAGAGATCACCATCCAGGTAATCGACACCGGCCCGGGGATACCCAATCTCGATCTGGCCATGACCGAAGGTTGGTCAACAGCGAGCGAGCAGGTCAGAGAGCTCGGCTACGGTGCAGGAATGGGATTGCCGAATATCAAGAAGAACTGTGACCATCTCACCATCCAGACCAAGGCGGGGGAGCATACCCACATCACCATGCGCTTCTGCCTGAAGGAGGGCGAATGAGCGAAGCGGGTTTCCACCACTCCCTACAGGTACTAAACGATGCGTGCAAGGGATGTACCCACTGCATGAAACGTTGTCCCACCGGTGCCATCCGTATCGCCAAGGGAAAGGCCTGGATTTCGGCAGAGCTGTGCATCGACTGCGGCCAATGCATGGCCGTCTGTCCAAACGATGCCATCAAAATCGAGCAAGATCCCCTTTCGCAGCTGCAAAGGTTCACCTATCGGGTGGGTATCATCCCAGCCCCCTTCTTCGCTCAGTTTCCCGATACTTTCACCGTTACCCAGGTGCTCTCTGCTCTCTATGACATCGGCTTCACCCACATCTACCTCGCAGAGACCGGCGTGGATATCCTCGATATCCTGGAGGCAAAGGAGAACGCGCAGGCCCTCCCGCTCATCAGCAACTTCTGCCCTGCAGTCCAGCGCCTCATTCAGATACGCTATCCTCTCTTGGTAGGAAATCTGACCAGACTCCGATCCCCTGCCCAAGTCACCGCCATCTTTGCGAAGAGCGAATTGAAAGCCCTTGGAGAGAGCCTGGGCATCTTCTATCTTACCCCCTGTGCCGCAAAGATCGCACAATTCAAGACTGAGGGATCGGAAGAGCATCGTCTCTTCGACGGAATCATCAACTTCGACACCGCTTACAATCAGGTGAGCACCTTGCTGGCACGGGATAAGGAGAAGTATGCAAACCAAAACGCCGGTTTCACCTTTCCCCACTGCACCCGCAAAGCCTTGCGCTGGAGCCTGGTGAAAGGCCAGAGCTCGAACCAGAGCGGTCGAGCCTTGGCTGTTGATGAGATGCACAATGTCATTGAGTTTCTCGACATCCTTGAGGACGAACAGGAGACAAGTTTGCGGTTCCTTGAGCTTGATGCCTGTGCCGAAGGGTGTGTGGGTGGGATTCTCACCGTCCGCAACCGTTTTCTGGCTACCGAACAGTTGAGGCACTGGTCAACAGCGCTTCCCAAGGAACTCTCTCAGGATCTGGTCGAGCGCATTCTCGTCCAAAGGCCATCCTTTGAGAACAACCTTTGCTTGGAAGCCCCCCAACCGAAACAGGTGATGGGATTGGACAAGGACCGCTCGAAAGCCTTGCAGAAACTGGAGAAGGTCGACAGGATTCTCGCCGCCCTCCCTGGGATCGATTGCGGGTTGTGCGGATGCCCATCCTGCCTTGCCCTTGCCCAGGATGTGGCCAAGAGCCAAGCAAGCCTGCGCCAGTGCGTTGTGCTCAAGCTCAAGGATCCGAAGGAACTGAACTCGTTGGCCCGAATTTGGGGCGAAAGGCCTACAACGGCAAACGGACAGAAGGACGATCAAGCATAGGATGCTTCTCTTTCTCCACTTCCAAGAGCTGGGAGCCGGAGAGCACCACATACGAGTCCTCGCGAATCGCGTTATCAAGCAAAGCTTGCGCTCCTTCATTGATTGCTTTTCCATCCACCTTGAAAAGTTGTTCACGCCTCAGCGCCCTGAACTCATCGGTAATGTGATAGAGCAACCGGCGGAAAGCCAACATAGAGTCCTGTGCAGGAGAGAGTGGCTTCAGTTCTGAACCAATGGTAGTAATCAGGGCATTCTCAATCTGCTTCTGTTCGATCGGAGCAGAGGCATATTTGGTGAGAATACGTTTGAAATCACTATAGGTGCCTGCAATACGCGGATCACGGTAGGAGGAGAAGACAAACATCTCCTCCATGACATCTGCGTTTGCGGAGACCCCATAGGCCCCACCCTGACCACGGATAACCTCCCAGAGATCATTGGTACTGAGCAGTTGGCCGAGCACCACCTGGGCGGCCTGCAGGGGGGTACCCTTGGCGCTGGTACGCATAGCCCAAGCTGCATAGCTGACAGTCGAGGGAAGCCGGTAGAGCTGCACTTCATGTACCAGACCTTTGCTCACCTGCTCATAGAAGCGCTGTTTTCTTACAATCTCCTCCCCCTCAGCAAAGGAGAGGGTGAAGCGTTCCCACACATTTGAAAGCGAAGTGACCTGCTCCTCATCACAGCTGAGGTGGCTGATTAGGCGCCTTCGGTTATGAAGCTTTTTCTGCAGCAACGCCAACTCTTGGGCAAGGAGTGCAAGGGCATCGTCCTTGATCGATTCCAAGAAGAACCACTGCTGGAGTCCTGAGAGCTGTTCCCCTTCCCATTGGATGGGACTGAAGACACTGGCCGCACTGAGGGAAGCAAAGCTGTGTGCACTATAGGTGACACTATCGGCAAAGTCGGTGCGATAGTTGTTCAGCACCAGCTTCAGTTGCTTCAGGTCGGTCACGTTTGCCTTGCCCAGCAACTCACTGATGAAGAGCATCGCCTGCTCAAAATCCTCATACAAGGTCTTGGTCCTGCACAGCATGACCATGGTATCCTCACCGCGATTGGACGAACCCATCTCAACAAACAGGTTGAAATCCCCAGTGAGGTGCTTCAGCTTTTGCGAGACTTCACTGTAAGAAAGCTCTCCGAGGCCGGTCATCTGTACCATGCGGGTGAACAGCGGCAACAACAGCAGCTCCCGTTCACTCAGGTCCTCACAACGCACTGCAAAGTCAGCATAGACAATCGTATTGCAGAACAGGGGACGGATATAGAGGTCCTGGCCGCCAGAGAGCACCAGCTCGTGCTCATTGGTACGGACGGTGACCGGAAGATCACTGAGGTGCAGATACGGAACCTTCGCCAAGGCTTCAGGGGTATCGGAATCCTGCTCGAAGAGCATGAAGCGTTGGTTCTGCTGCATCAGTTGCTTCAGTCCCTTCTTGCCCAGCTCCTCTGCAATGCCTTGGGCATGCTTGGCAATGGCCTCATTCTGTCGCTTCTGATGATCAGCATCGGGTCTGACGGTTACCAGACATCGGTGCTGGTTTTCCAAAAGGTTTTTCTCGATCCACTGTTCAAAGTAGCGTCCATTCGCCTCGAGCTGGAGTTCAAGCTCTGCAAGCGGCTTTGCCGACTCAATGGTGCACGTTGGGGAAAGGTCGTAGTTCCACCCGCGCAGGGCGCGATTGAGAGATCTGAAGCCATTGGGGATGCCCCCCGGAATCTCCAGTTGCTTGAAACGCGAGCGCTTGATGGATGTGGCGATGAGCTTGGGGTCGAGCCCTTCTTTCACAATCTGGGCAAGAGAAGAGAGAATGCACTCTTTGGCAGCCTCCTCCTTGTCACTGGCAATGCCCTTGAACCCCACCAAAAACGGCATTTGCCTGAAATCAGCACTCATTCCGCTTTCGGGTGAGATGTCCAGACCCAGCTCACTCTCCAAGAGAGCCTTGTATAGGGGGGCTGCAGGATTTCCCAGAAGGATATCCACCAAGGTGGAGAGAGTAACCACTTCCAAGGTATCAGTCACCTCATTCGTTGCCCATGAGAGTACGATAGAGGAGTTGTCTTTCGATTCCCCCTCCTCCATCGGGCTGGTGAGGGTCACCTTCCGCTCCCTGTCCCACTTCTTGGCGGGCGGGCAGATGCTGTTGATGTTCAGCGATCCTCTGGTCTTGAGATACTCTGCATCCAGGAATGCCAGCTTCTCGGCGACATCAAGTGCGCCATAGAGAAAAAGCTTGCCGTTGGACGGATGATAGAACTGGCTGTAGAAGGCCAGAAATTGCTGGTAGTCCAGCTTGATGATCTGCTCTGGGTTTCCACCCGACTCAAAGGCAAGGGGAGTATCGGGAAAAAGGGAACGGACTGAACCCTTGCCGACAACCGAATCGTGGTCGGCACCATCGCCGAGCATCTCGTTGTAGACAACACCCTCAAAGTGACAGGTCTCCCCATCACAGACGAGTCGCACCCCTTCCTGCCAGAAGGTCTCCTCCCGAAGCAAGGGAGCAAAGACCGCATCGGTGTACACATGGAAGAGGTTGTCAAAATCCTTTTTCAAGGGACTTGCAGCCGGATAAAGCGTCTTGTCCGGGTAGGTCATCGCGTTCATGAACGTGTTGGTGCTCCCCTTGAGCAAGGACATGAAGGGGTCGCGCACCGGATAGCGCTCAGACCCAGCCAGCACACAGTGTTCGAGAATGTGGGCGATGCCGCAGTCGTTGCTGGGGAGTGTGCGGAAGATGTAGCTGAAGAACAGCTCAGTGTCATCATTCACCAGTTGGAAGACTTCGAAGTTGGTTTCAATATGTTTGAAGAGATACCCGGTTCCCTTGTACTCCTCCAGATGGGAAATCTCCATCAACTGGAATCCGGAAACCTCATCACCAACAGTCCAAATGCGTTCACTCATGCCTCGGCACTCCTCATGACAGGACACTAGCACGAGCGGTGATGATTGACAACCCTCGTCATCAGAGCTAGCGTGTGCCTATGCATACCGTAGGACCCCATCTCAGCATCGCAGGAGGATTGGACTTGGTATTCGATCGTGCCAAGGAGCTTGAGTGCAATGCCTTGGGCATGTTCACCAAGAACCAGCGGCAGTGGAAGGCCAAGCCCATTGAGCCCGAGCAGGCGAACCTTTTTCGCGTGAAAGCAGAAGAAGCAGGCTTCAAACCCAACCAAATTCTCGTACATGACTCCTATCTCATCAACCTTGGACACCCAGACCCAGAGAAAAGAGCCATCAGTCTTGAGGCCTTCAGAGACGAGCTAATGCGAGTCGAACAGCTGGGGTTGAGGCTTCTCAACTTCCACCCCGGTTCACACTTGGGCCTTGTGGAACCTGATGAGAGTCTTCGATTGGTCGGCCAGTGCATAGATGAGGCTCTTGAGCATACGGAGCATACCATTGCTGTCATCGAAAACACTGCGGGGCAAGGGACAAACCTCGGCAGTACGCTTGAAGAGCTTGCCCGTCTCTATGAGATGTGCCGGACCAAGGAACGGGTGGGATTCTGTCTCGATACCTGCCACCTCCATGCCGCCGGGTACGATCTGTCTACCGTTGAAGGGCTCCAGAAAGTGCTCTCACGTTTTGATGAGCTGATCGGCCTTGGGAAGCTGTGCGGCATGCACCTCAATGATGCAAAAGCGAAAGCAGGCAGCCGTCTCGACCGGCATGAAAGCCTGGGAGAGGGAACCATCGGCTGGGCCTGCTTTGATGCCATTGCAACCGACCCAAGGCTGTGCAACATCCCGCTGGTACTGGAAACGGTGGACAGCGGGAAGTGGAAGGCTGAGGTTGCGCGCATCAGAAGAGCAACGCAGTCATGAAAAAGGTGTTTAGCCGACCCCATCTGTATAGCCATCGCGGCCTCGGGTACGGCGGTAAGGAGAACACCCTTGCATCGTTCTCATCGTGTCTGCACCAAGACCATCTTGATGGGATGGAACTGGATGTGCAACAAACAGCTGACGGGAAGCTGGTGGTCATCCATGACTTCAATCTCAAACGGGTCACTGGCACGGATGCAGAGGTCTCAGAACTATCCTATGCCGAGCTCAAAACAATCTATGCAGAACTGCCCTTGCTGGATGAGGTCTTCTCCCTATGCCGGGACACGTTGCTCTACGATCTGGAAATCAAGAGCGAAACGATCCACACCCTTGGGTTGGAGGAGCGTCTGCTGAAAATGATCACATCCCATCATCTTGCAAAAAAGGTGGTGGTAAGCTCGTTCAACCCAGTTTCCTTGTTGCGTTTCAAACGCCTATCAGGGGCACAGATCCCCACTGCCCTGATTTACAGCAGCGATGCCTCGGTACCGAGGGTGTTGCAGCACGGGTTGGGAAGATATGTTGCCCGACCATCCTATCTCAAACCTGAACAAGCTCAGGCAGGGCAAGCACTCAAGACTGCTTATCAGATCTGTACCTGGACAGTGGATGACGTGCAGGCTGCACAGCATTTGATCAAAGCAGGGGTGATGGGAATCATCAGCAATACGCCAGGAGAGCTGGCTCACCTGTTCAATTTCTGAACATGTAAGCTCCAACCAGATATTTTGCAATCGAGCCGAAGCGGCGGAAAGCCTCATCACGGGCCTCCTCGAAGGTAGTACCACTGGCTACTGCCTCGATTTCCTGACTATCATAGACCACCTTCAGGGGGTTCAGATCGTACAGGGCTACCTGTCCGGAGACCACCACAACCCACTCTGTTCTCACCCGCTCCTGGGTTGCCACCCCAACGGTTCCCAAAATCACTTGCGTTGCCTTTGGCAAACGGGAGCGAATCTCACCAACCTGTTCTTCCAAGTCGGCTGAAGAGAGTGCCAGCTTCTCGGTGGCGACTCCATCCAGACCCAGCTCCAGAGCGAAGGAGGAGAGTGCACGAGAACCAGGAAGAAGCACTCCTTCAATACTGTACTCCTGGATCGAGGAAGGGAGCACTTGGTCAAAAGAACGCATCTTCAGTGCATAGGAGAAGGAGATGGTCGCCCTTTCCATCGCAGAAAGAATCGGATTCAGAAACTCAGGGGCGAGCGAGGCGGTAAGCCTGGGGACCA
The DNA here is from genome assembly GCA_012519125.1 of Spirochaetales bacterium. Taxonomy (GTDB): domain Bacteria; phylum Spirochaetota; class Spirochaetia; order Sphaerochaetales; family Sphaerochaetaceae; genus Sphaerochaeta. The sequence goes on along the minus strand of JAAYQY010000179.1, from coordinate 176 downwards.
AATCAGAGAAGTCAACCCTGAAGGTCACCTGCCCCTCCTTCAGCAAGCCTTGGTTGTAGGGAACAAAGGAAAAAAATCCATTGGTGGAAGTGTTGAACTGCAAAAAATCGGTATAGTTGCGTCCAAGACTGTTGCGAGCTTCAAAGCTAGCATCAACCCGAGCATTGAGCACCTTT
>JAAYQY010000178.1 GCA_012519125.1 Spirochaetales bacterium | reverse complement strand
TGTTTTTTCATCGTTTTTTCCCCACTTTGACCTGAATGAAGGAGAGGACGGCAACCATGACCAAAATTGCATAGGAGACAGCGGCTGCGTACCCGAATTGAGGATTGTACATGAACGAAAGATTGTAGATGTACTGGCTGATGGAGAGCGTTGCGATACCCGGTCCTCCATTGGTGATGTTACGCACCTCATCAAAGAGCTGCAGGGTTCCGTTGGTGGACATGATGGAAGTCAACAGGATTACCGGCTTAAGCAAAGGAACCGTGATTTGGAAGAACTGCGCACTGGCCGAAGCACCATCTATGCGTGCGGCCTCATAGATGCTTCGATCGATATTCTGCAGACCGGCAAGATAGAAGACGGTGTTGTATCCGGTCCAGCGCCAGGTGATGGTCAGGATGATGACGAATTTTGCCCAAATGGGATGGGTAAGCCAACTCATGGGCCCTTCAAGGAAACCCAGCGAAATCAACGTGGTGTTTACAATTCCATCGATGGAGAAGAAGGATTTGAAAATCATTGCCGAACTGACCAAACTGGTCGCACACGGCAGAAAAATCATCGTTCGGAAAATGCCCTTGAACTTGAGTTTGGGATCGTTGAGAAGACTGGCCAGGATAAGGGCCATCAAGAGCATGACGGGAACCTGGATTACCAAATAGGTGATGACATTGCCCACCGAAGTGAGAAACATCTCGTCTTCGAAGAGTCGGGCATAGTTTTTGAGCCCTGCGAATTTCAGGTTGTTCCCTCTCCCCGACTGCAGTGAGAGCAGGAAGGCACTGATCATCGGATAAAAGTTCAGGATGAAAATGAAGAGTGCCGCGGGGATGACGAACAACCAGCCGTACAGGTTGATTTTCTTTGTCAATGTGGTTTTTGCCATGATGCCTTTCCCTTGTACGTGGCGTTCAGAGAGTCCGATACCGCCAGTATACAGCGGTATCGGATATGGAGAACATGAAAATTGCTTACTCGCTCATCAAGAACTCGACGTTCTTCTGTGCAGTAGCGAGCGCTGTGTCGATGTTTGCACCCTGCATGACCTCACTGAGAGCGCGGGCGATGGCATCGCGGGCTTCATAGTTGAAGACACCGTACTTGACGTTGGGGACCTTGCCGGCGAAGTTGACCAGATCCTCATAAATCTTCTGTCCACCGAAGAACTCGATGGGAGTGGCGTACACAGGGCTCTTGGCAGCGGGGAGCCACGTTGCGATGGCGCCGCTGGAGGGAAGGATGGTCTCATAGAGAGCAACACTTCCGCCAAAGGTCTTGGCAAGGAAATCGATGGCAACATCAGGATGCTTGGAGTTGGCCATTACCATCCAGCCCGAACCGCCCTGACTGGAATAGTTCACCGAACTGGCGATGTTTGCGAACCTGGGGGTGTTGGTGACAGCCCACTTGCCGCTCTGGCTCTTCTCGCCTTGGATGGATCCGCTGATCCAGCAACCATTGATCGTTGAAGCAACGGTACCGTTGTTCAGGGTTGCAATGTAGGCATTCCAATCGGGTACGAGGATACAGACACCACTGGTCACCATCTCCTTGGTGATGCGAAGGGCTTCCTTGAGAACCGCGTTGTCCTTGATGTACGCTTTGCCCTGCTCGTCGAACATCCAGGTGCCTGCGCTCTGGAGCATCAGCATCGGGAAGTCAGGCTCGTTGGCAACGGTGGAGATCATGGCAACACCAGTCTTCTGCTTGACAATCTTGCCCAGCTCAATGAAGCGTTCCCAGGTGATGTCGTTGAAGTCGCTGACCTTCAGACCAGCCTGCTCAACGATATCCCTTCTGATGAAGGTTCCGGTGGCGCCATTGTCAAAAGGCACACCATAGTGCTTGCCATCGATGGTGCCGACGTCAACCTTGAACTGTGCGAACTGGGAGAGATCCATCTTGCCATTGAGGGCAACAAAAGCCTCTGGATAGGTCATGACGTTCTTCTGGATGGCGTTGTCCTGCATCAGGATGATGTCGGGCAGATTGGATGTGGCGTTTGCACTGAGGCTGGTGATCAGCTTCTGCTGCAAGTCGTTCCAAGGTGTCTCAACCACATTGACGGTCACATTGGGGTGGTCTGCCTTATAGATCTTTGCCGCTTCATTCATGGCATAGATGTTGAATGCAGGGTCCCAGCACCAGACAGTAAGGGTTACCGGAGCATTTGGATCAGAGACGGCCGCGGTTTCTGCTTTTCCCCCGGCGAATGCAAGGGACGAGACAACCAACAGCAGCGCCATAACAACACACATGGTCTTTTTCATACCATTTCCTCCTTGTGTTTCTCGAACAAGTTTGCTACGTTTTGAACATCTTCAGCATAAGGGCCCCAGTGCACGAGCGAAAGGGACAGAAATACTGAATTGATACTTTTTTACCCTGATCATTCAGTACAAAAGTACCGACTCAACAGAAGGCTGTGATATACTCAAACCAATGGATGGAGAAACACCTACCAAGCAGAGCCGGCGGTTTTATCGGATACTCGAAGCGTATGCGTATCTCTTGCTGTGTGCCGCTCTTGGCCTTTTTGTCCTGACCTATGGAGTGGAGGGGGGAACAAGCAGCCGCCCCTTTGAGTTCTATCGTACATTCTTCGTCTTTTTCCTGCTTTTTGCACTCATGCAGGCTCTGCTCACCCACACCGAGAATCTCTTGGGAGTGCTTCTGCTCTGCTTTCTCAGCCTCATGGCACTCTTGGTGCTCGACTACTCTCTCAACGATTTTCTGACCATCCGCCTTTTTCTTTTCCTCGCCTTCCAAGCGGTTGTGTTGGTCAAAATCCCCCACCCTTTTGCATTCGCTGCCCCTCCCTTTCTTGCTCTGTTCTCTCTCTCCTTGCAGCTCATGCCGCCATTTTTGGGTGAGAATGACCTGAACATGCAGCTCCGCGAAGCCGGTGCGGCGGAGTTGGTCAGCTTCCTTGCAATCCTCTTGATCGCATCATATTTCCAGGTGGCGTTGACCCGACTTCACGAGCTGCATGAGAAAGCAAAGATGCAGATAGAGATTCTCAATACCACAATCACCAAGCTGACAATCTTCAGCCAAAGTCTCCAGTCGTATGCCAGGACAGCAGAGTTGGAAGCTGCAAAAAAAGAACGCTATCGGATTTCACGGGAGATCCATGACATCAGCGGATACATGTTCACCAACATCATCGCCATGATGGATGCCATTGTTGCAACAGGGTGCCGCGACTGTGAGAAAACCAGTGAAATGTGCAGTGGAGCCCGAAGCCAAGCCCAGGAAGGTTTGGTGGAGACCCGCAGGGCCCTCCATCTCTTGCGCAAGAGCGACCAGGAACGCGAAGTAGGGATGAAGGCCATCCACAAGATCAAGAAGATTTTTGAGGGGACGACCGGGGTACAGGTTGAAATTGAGAGTGGCAATCTGCCTTCCTCGTTCGGGGATGAGATAGACCTCATACTCTATCGCATCGTACAGGAAGGACTGACCAACGCCCTTCGGCATGGCCATGCCACCCGTGTTCGCATGCTCTTCTGGATCGTGGACGACTCGGTTCAGGTGATAATCCTTGACAACGGTACAGGAGCCAAGAAGATAATCAAGGGAATCGGGCTTGCCGGAATGGAGGAGAGGATCAGCAAGCTCGGAGGACAAGTAAAAGCAGAGAACGCCCCGGAAGGCGGTTTCCAACTGACGGTTACCATCCCCATGCAGAAGGAGTTGAGCGATGATACGTATTCTGTTGGTTGACGACCAACCCCTCTTTGTCCAGAGCCTCAGGATGAGTCTGGAGAATTACACCGATGATTTTCAGGTAGTGGGTATCGCCAAGACAGGAAATAGTGCCATTCAGATGGCCTTGGAGTCAGAGATTGATGTCATTCTCATGGATGTCCATCTGCCTGATATCAACGGGGTGGTTGCAACCTCGCGAATATTGGAGCAAAAGCCATCGGTCAAGGTTGTCATGCTCTCCACCTACGATGAGGATGAGTATGTCAGGGAAGCACTGAGAATCGGAGCCTCTGGCTATCTGCTGAAGGATATCTCCCCTACTGAGCTCATCGCCGCCATCCGCGCTCTCCATTCGGGCCTTGTGCAGATTTCTCCCAAGATTGCAGCCAAGCTCATCAATGCAATGTACGACGGAACCAGCCCCAAGATTCCCGAGGTATCCAGCCGGTTTGAATGGTTCGACACCCTCACCTCCCGTGAAAAGGAAATCTTCGGTCTGATCGCCACCGGATTTGACAACCAGCAGATCGCCGACCACCTGCAACTGGCTGAGCAGACCGTGAGAAACAACATTTCCACCATCTACTCAAAACTTGAGGTGAAGGACCGCTTCGAGATCATACGGCTTGCCAACATGATTCG
>JAAYQY010000017.1 GCA_012519125.1 Spirochaetales bacterium | reverse complement strand
TTTCGCGAGTTCTATCTGCAAATCTTCGACCAGGTGGATATCATGCACCTTCTTGGCTGTTGCAGCGAGCGCATCGTTGAGGCGATGGGCTTTTCCAGCAAGGACATCGAGGAAGGGAGCACCTTTCTTGACCATCTCGCCATCCAAGGCTTGGCCGATGGACTGACCCGGCGGGAGATACGCAACCAGCTCAAGCAGATGTTTCTGGACAACCGGCGGATGGACAACAATTTCAGTCTTGCCTGCAGCCTGCTCTGCGGTTCCTTGCTTGGCCATCCTGTGCTGGAAGAGGCGAACAAGGATCTGGTGCTTGCCTGGATGCATGGGGACAAGAAGATCCGCATGACCAGCCTCAGGCCCCTGGGTATGGCCCCGAGCAAGATCACCAAGTACAGTGCACGCACCATGCTTCGCTCGCTTTCGGAGCTGGTCCACCTGGCAGGGTTCTCCGGCCTTGTGGTGTTGGTTGATGATCTTGATGTCCTGGTCGATGGTTCGGGGATGAACCCCTTCCATTACACCAAGATGAAGCGCGAGGATACCTATGAGAGCATCCGCCAGCTCATCGATGACATCGATACCTTCGGTCACTTCCTGGTGGTATATGCCTTTGGTCGGGAACTTCTGGACAATGAGAACGCAGGACTGAAGTCGTATCAGGCGTTGTGGATGCGTATCCAGAACGAGGTGGTGTCACAGCGCATCAACAAGTTCTCCGATATCATTGATCTCGATGCAGTTGCCCAGCAGGTGTACACCCCACAGATGCTGATCCAGATGAGTACCAAGCTTGCCCAGATCGTACAGCATATCAATGTGGAGACCACCGTGCTTGATGAGCAGACAGCGAAAAGCCTGATCTTGCAGGCAAAGCTGGGAGGGGCATCCCTCCCACGTTTGGTGAACCAAGCCACCTTGGGCTTGCTTGGTGGCGTACAGGACGAGGAGGGGCAGTATGAGTTGGGAGTATGAACAGCGGCATATGATCGAGGCGTTGCGCTCCGGAATACCCTCCAAAGCGATCGGCCACCATTTCTCCGAAGCCCGCAAGGAGCTTCTCTCTGATCTGATCTCCCGCCTCGATGCCGTTTCCAGTGAAGGCATCAGTGATGGCATGATCATCAGCGGCAAGTACGGGGAAGGGAAAACCCACCTGCTGAACACCGTGTACACCCTTGCCCACGCCCGCAACATGGTTGTTTCGGTGGTGTCGCTGAGCAAGGAGACTCCGCTGGACAAGCTCTATCTTGTCTATCCCAAGTTGATCAGCAACACCTTTCTTCCCGGTCGTTTGCAACCGGGGTTTACCCAGGAATTGGACAAGCTTACACCCAATGCCCCCCTTGCCAACGACCTGCTTCTCTATGCTGCCACCCAGTTGGAGACCGACCGGCTCTACTATCTGCTTCGCTCCTATCTTCATACCGACGACCAGGAGGAGCAGTTCCAGCTGCAGACTGATTTGGAAGGGGACTTTGTCTCCAATGTCCAGATCAGGAAGATGTACCGCAGGATTTTTGCAGAGAAGGCGAACTTCAACCAGAACTTCGTCAAGTCCCGCCACACCCAGGACTATCTGGCCTTCCTCAGCCATCTGTTTGTGCAGCTTGGTTACCAAGGCTGGGTCATCCTGTTCGATGAGTCCGAGCTGGTTGGCAGGCTGAGCAAGAAGGCTCGGGCAAAGGCATACCAGAATCTTGCCCGCTTTCTCTTCCCCCCGAAGATGATGGAGTCGACATTCAGCCTGTTTGCGTTCAGCGCTTCCTATACCGAGGATGTCATTGAGGCAAAGCATGAGTACCAGAACCTTGAGGAGCTCTATCCTGAGGATCAGATGCCGATGAAGGCGGTGCTTGATGCAATTCTCAAGGCACCCCAGCTCAAGCCCCTCACCCATGAGGAGATCCGCAACATCCTCATGAAGATGGTGCAGTTCCACGCCCAGGCGTATGACTGGGTTCCTTCTGTCGATACCGAGAAACTGTTGCAGCAGGTTGACCGCAGCGGCTATCTGCTGCGTTCGAAGATCCGTACGGCTATCGAGTACCTGGACCAGCTCTATCTCTACCAGTCAGAGGAGACCAGTACGGTCAGGTCCCTGGAGATGGAGCAGTATGAGGAGGAAGCGGTGGAAAGCACCCCAACCTTTGAGGAGTTGTTTGAAGGGGAGGAGTAAGCTACTGCTCCTTCCTTTCCTTGATTTCCCAATAGTTGTGTTAAGTCCAAAGTTCAGCCTAAAGTCCAAAGTTCAGCCTAAAGTCCAAAGTTCAGCCCAAAGTCCAAAGTCCAGCCCAAAGTCCAAAGTCCAGCCCAAAGTCCGGACTTTGGAACTTTGGAAATGAACATGCATTCGATGGTGGCTAAAAGAAAAGTGCAGCCGGCTTTCAAAGAAAACCGGCATGCACAGTGAGTGAATGAGTAGAGCAAGCAAGCAGGATTTCACTCCAAATCAACCTTTGACACCCCCAAGCATCAACCCGGAGACAAAATGTCTTTGGACGAATGGATAGATGACCAGGACCGGGAGCATTCCCAGCACCATGACCGCCATCTTGAGGTTGTTGTACACATATTGCCCACCACCGAGGGATTCATCGGATTCGAACATCAACGAGCGCAGTACTACCTGCAAGGTATACTTGCGGCTGTCGTTGATGAACATGATCACCTCGAAGTAGCGGTTCCAGTAACTGACGAAATAGAAGAGCGTAACAGCGGCAATGATGGAAACGGAGAGCGGGAGCACAATCCTGAGCAGGATCATCATATCGTTGCACCCATCAAGGGTGGCGCTTTCGATAAGGGAGACAGGGATGCTTGCCATATAGTTCTTGATGATGATCAGGTTGAAGGTGGAAATCGCCACCGGGAAGATGATCGCCCCCATGCTGTTGATCAGGCCCAAGGAGCGCACCACGATATAGAAGGGCATGATACCGGCATCGAACACCATGGTGAAGACGATCGCCTTCATGATGACGGACCTGCCCACCAGATGCTTCTGTGCCAGGGCAAAGCCCATGGGGACGGTGATGAGCATGGAGAACGCCGTTCCCAGGAAGGCGACGAAGAGTGAGTTCTTGAACGCACCCATATACCCGCTGTTGAGCACCCTCCAGTAGTTCTGCAGGGTGAACGAACGCGGCATGAGCAAATAGTCGGTTCCCATCACATCGATGTCCTTCGCCACCGACGTGATCAGTACATTCCAGATGGGGATGATGAAAATCAGGCAGATGAAACCGAGCAGAAGCGCATTGAGAATATGAAACAGCTTGCGTGATCTGCTTTCGCGAATGGTAGTGGTCATGAATTCCTCCTAGAGAATCGGTTCGTCAAGGAACCGGGCGCTGATCTTGTTGGTGGTGAGCACCAACGTCAGGCTGACGATCGAGGTGAACATACCCACGGCGATGGAGTATCCCAGATCCCCTGCAAGCACCCCTTCGCGGAACACATAGGTCTGCAGCACATCCGCCACATCGTAGACCGCTGCATTGTACATGACCAACACCTGCTCGAAGATCAGCAGCACATGGCTGAGGTTGAGCAGCAGCATCGTCACGATGGTACTGCGGATGCCAGGCAGCGTCACATGCC
>JAAYQY010000177.1 GCA_012519125.1 Spirochaetales bacterium | reverse complement strand
TGAGCAGATCGAAGAAAGCGTCGTATGGCCCTTGTCCCCGCTCACTGGCGATTTCGGTAAGGGTCTTTCCGATATAGTGGGGATTGCTGTCCAAGCTCAGGATCCTGATTGCATCCCAACCACACAGCTCGGCAAGGCTGTCCCAGCCATCCCCCTCCTCCATCATGCGCTTGATCGAGTCCCGTTCACACTTGCTTTTCAGATGTTCCTGTAGGTCGCTGCGCTCGAGGCGCAGGTAGGAAGGAGGCAAAAGGCTGAACAGACTGGTGCTGCCATACTCGTACGGGTATTGGTCGAAGTGCACATCGATGCCCTCGGTGCGTGCATCCTCGATGAGATGGAGCATTTCGGTAACAAGATGCTGATTCTCCCTTCCGATCACCTTCAGGTGACTGATCTGCAACCGCACCCCTGAGAGGCGTGCCAGAGAGAGCACTTCCTCAAGTGAGGAAAGAATCCCATCCCCTTCACAGCGCACATGGACACAAAAAAGCCGATCAAACTGTCTGACCACTTCCAAGAGCGCAAGCAGCTCCTTGCGGTCGGCAAACAGGCACGGTGCGTAGTACAAGCCGGAAGAGAGTCCCAGACACCCTTGCTCCAAACTGGTTCGGAGCAATTGGCACATCGCTTCGACTTCGGCACTGGTTGCACTACGATTTGGATTTCCTTCCAGAACAAACGAGCGGAGGGTGCTGTGTGCCTGCAAAAAGGCCATATTCGTTCCACTTCCCGCCGTATGCCACGTCTTGAGGTAAGAAGAGAAGTCCTCCCACCCTACTTCAGGATAGGAGCCGAGCACATCGTTGGTAAGAGCCTTCAGGGAAGGGCTCCCCTTGTGGGCAGGAAACACCCCGATGCCGCAGTTGCCTGCCACCTCGGTGGTGATGCCCTGACCAATTTTCGGCCTCATGGATGGAAGGCGCAACACTTCAAGCTCACTGTGCCCATGCAGGTCGACAAAGCCGGGGGTAAGCATGAGCGAGGAACAATCGATTGCTCCTGAAACGGGCTCCGAACAGGGAGGCAGTATTGCCTCGATGTGGTCGCCTTCCACCAGTACGTCACCACGGTAGGGAGCGGCAGCACTCCCATCTATGATAAGGGCATTGGAAAAGTGGAACACAGCTTCACTCCCCCTGTGTCAGCATTGCACACTCATACAGGAGCATCTGCTCGATCATGCGCATGGCATTCTGATAGTTGCCCCGGCTTCGCGTGAGAATCATGGCAGCCTTGAACTCATCGATGTGCTCCACATCAACCAGGGCTGGGGGGAATCCCCCGCATATCAGCTCTTGGGCGAAAGCAAGGCCTGCTAGCAAGCCGTCATACCGACCATAAGGGCGGATACGCAACAACTCTCCATAGAGGAACAGAGCACGTACCACCGGGTGGAGGTCTTTCCAATCACGGTCGTATTGGACAAAGAGGGTCTCCATCTGTTCCTTGATGGAAGGGGTCTTGTGCTCAGGGCTCACTTCCACGCTTCGATAGCTGAACGGCATATCCTCTTCAAGCCCCTGCATAAGCACGTGATAGATTGCAGACAGGCGCTGTTCACTCATTTGTTGGGGATGATGCTTCCCTTGAATCGGTCCGAGGCCGTACTGGTGGGGAAGACGAAGAAGGAATGAGCGCATATTGAGGGCAAGCATCTGAATCTCAAACTGCAGATCATCAACAAAACATTGACTGAAGAGAACCGCAAGTTCCTGTGTCCTGATGATGATATCCTCACTGGCAAACAGCGAGAGTACGCAGCGACTTGCAAGATGACGATACGCTGCCAAAAACGAGGAAGCACTGCTGAGATGCAAGAGTTTGTCCGACTCACTATCGAGGCGAGAAAAATCCATGCCTCCGATTCTCATATCGTGGTTTTTCATGTGTCTCAGCTGTCTTCCATCCGCTGGCTTTGGTGTATCACTGGGAATATTCCAAGCCCAGGAAGTTCTGAGCACCCCATCCACCCTTCCTTCTGCACAGAGGATCCTGACTCGCCGTTCCGATATACCCCATTTCTCCGCTGCTTCTTTGGCACTCATATACATGGCAACACCTCTCAACAACCATTCCTACTTTGGTGTAATACCATGAATAGGGGCTCTGTGCAAGGACATCTCTGCTTAGAAGGGGTTTACCAAGGCGTGGGGAATGGGGATAATTGGTTGGAAAGGGAGATCCTTTCCAACTACAATTGGGAGGGTACTCCATGGATCAGTATGATGTTATCATTGTGGGAAGCGGGCCGGCGGGTATGGGTGCGGCTTTTACGCTGCTGAAAGAGAAACCCGGCTTGAAAATTCTCATGCTCGACCGCGAGAAAGTCTCAACCGGCGGCATGCGCAATGATTGTAAGATGAACTTCACCTACCCGATCGGCTTTCCTGTTGAATACTGGACCGAAGAGGCGGCAGACCACTATCTGGGGCAGGTCATCGACTTCCTCAAACCCGACTTCCTGGAAAAATCCAATATTGAAATCTACCAGAAACGAGCTGAACGGCTCGGTTGTACCCTGCTTGAGATCAAGCAGACACACCTCGGAACCGATGGTGGCCTCTTGCTGATCAAGCAACTTCTTGCCCAGCTCGCCGAGGCAGGGGTGGAACTTGCCCTTGGGGAAGCGATGGAGAGCGTGGACAAGGAAAAGCGATTCATCCTCACCGAGAAGCGGGAGATAGGGTATAAGAAGTTGCTGGTTGCCCCAGGACGGAAAGGCTTCCACTTCCTTCAGGACCTCATGAGACTTCTTTCAGTCCCCTTCATTGACAATATCGTGGATATTGGAATGAGGGTGGAGACACGTATCGAGCACTATCCCATCGTCCGTGACTACTATGACCCGAAGTTCTATTTTCCCGAAAAGGTCAGGACCTTCTGCACCAACAGCGGCAACGCCCATGTGGTGCGTGAACGGTATGCAACCAACCGAGGGGACCAGTGGTATTCAGTCAACGGTCATGCCTTCGCCCCCGATTCCCGCAATGACAATGGCTTGGTGAACTTCGCCATCCTCAAGACGGTGCGTTTCACTGCTCCCTTGGCAAGTGGGCAGGCGTTCGCCGAAAATCTGGGTTTGCAGGCCGCCCTTATGGGTGGAGGCCAACCACTGATGCAACGTGTTGGGGATTTCCGCCTTGGATCACGCAGCAAGGAAGAGAGCTTCAGCGGCGACCTCTACGATTTTGAGCCAACCCTGAGAAGTTGCTGTCCGGGAGACATCAGCCTTGCCATTCCTGCGAAGATACTCAGGGCAATCTGGAAAGCAATGAAGAACCTCGATACCATCGTGCCCGGGGTTCTCCACCCTTCAACCATCATGTATTACCCGGAGATCAAGCTCTATGCAAACAAACCAGCCTACCTCGATGAGCGCTTCCGCGTCACCGAGGATATCTGGTTTGCAGGAGATGGGGCGGGCACCAGCCGCGGTATCACCGGAGCTTGGGCCAGCGGCATCAGGGCAGCTGAGGGAATCATAGAATCCCTATAGTGTGTGATTGAAGCGGTTGTTCAGCCAAGTTGATGCAAGATCGACCCAAGCTCTGCATGCAGGATGGGGTGTACCAACCTCCTCAGTGCACATCGAAAGCCCATGGTCCCCGCTCTCAAAGAGATGCAGCTCAAACGGCACGCCTTCTTTTCTCAAGGCAGCTGCCAGATGGAGACTGTTCTCTACCGGGACCGATGGGTCGGTGACTGTGTGCCAGAGAAAGATCGGGCTTGCATCCTTGGTAACCTGGTTCTCAAGGCTCATCAGGGAGCGTAGCGTTGCATCACCGCCACTGACCCAATCAAGACTCTCCTTATGCGCATATTCACCACCACTGATGACCGGATAGCAAAGCACGGCTGCATCGGGCTTGTTGTTCTCATCGACAATCGAAAGCTTCTCTGCCAGCAAGGGATGCTTGTGCAGAATCGCCAAGGAAGCTGCCAGATGTCCTCCTGCACTGAAGCCCAAGATTGCAATGCGGGTGGGATCACACATCCACGCAAGGGCGTGTTCTCGGATCTTGATCAGTGCATCACTTGCCTCAAGCAAAGGATTGAGCTGAGAAGCCTCTTTCTGCACCGAATAGTCGAGGATGAAGACGTTGTAGCTCATGTTCAGAAAGTGCAGTGCGACAGGATCGCGTTCACGTTCTGAACGGAACCGATAGGCTCCCCCTGGGCAGATGACCACACAGGGTCTGATGTTGCGAATCCCCCCATCACTGGTGATGTCCTGCAGATACCCGGTAAGCGGGACCTGATTCGGTCCCACAGCTATTTGAATGATTCTCATGGGTGCAATAGTAGCATACCCACAGGAAAAATTGCAGAGCCCTTCTCCGATTTTTCTTATCTGCAAGCAAAGATTCATGGTACCATCAAGCTATGCAAACTCCAGCAAAACCCACGATTTTTGATCTGAACGGAAGGCCGGCCCTCAAGCAAGCACTCCCCTTGGCGATCCAGCATGTGGTAGCCATGATCGTCGGTTGCGTAACCCCTGCCCTGATTCTCAGCCGGGTAGCGAACCTCTCTTCAGCTGACTCCATCATTCTGGTGCAGGGTGCCTTGGTCATCGCTGCCCTTGCCACCTTCCTTCAGCTCTTTCCGATAGGAAACCATCTTGGTTCGGGACTGCCGGTAATCCTGGGGGTAAGCTTTGCCTACCTGCCCAGCATGCAGGCAATTGCCAGTGGCTATGATCTGGCTACCATCTTCGGCTCACAGCTCGTCGGAGGAGTGGTTGCAATCCTGGTGGGAATGAATGTGACGTTCCTCAGAAAATTCTTCCCCCCGCTCATCACCGGAACCGTTGTGTTCACCATCGGGCTCTCCCTCTACCCCACCGCCATCAACTACATGGCAGGAGGAGTAGGAAGCCCAAGCTACGGCTCTGCTCAGAACTGGATCCTTGCCTTTGCAACCCTTGCGGTTGTTACGATCCTCAACCATATGGGCAAGGGCATCTTCAAGCTGGCATCCATTCTGATCGGCATTCTCTTTGGCTATGTGATCTCTCTCTTTCTGGGCATCGTGGACTTCTCAGCCATTGCCCAAGCAGGTCTTTTCCAAGCTCCCAAGCCTCTGCATTTCGGCCTTCGTTTTGAAGTTGCAGCCTGTTTTTCGCTGGGACTCTTGTTCGCGATCAACTCCATCCAGGCCATCGGGGACTTCACTGCAACCACAGTGGGAGCGATGGACCGCGAGCCAACCAACCGTGAACTGAGAAGTGGCATCGTGGGCTATGGCGTTACCAACATCCTCGGCTCGTTCACCGGAGGGCTTCCCACCGCAACCTACAGCCAGAACGTGGGCATTGTCACCACGACCAAGGTCATCAACCGCTTCACGTTGGGACTTGCAGCAACGATTCTCCTGTTGGCAGGGCTCATCCCCAAGTTTTCAGCACTGCTTACCACCATCCCCCAGAGCGTGCTTGGAGGAGCGACCATCAGCGTGTTCGCCTCGATTGCCATGACGGGGATGAAGCTGGTAGTATCGGAGGAGATGAACTACCGCAACACCTCCATCGTAGGCTTGTCGGCAGCCTTGGGTATCGGAATCGCAGACTCTTCTGCGGCCCTTTCAACCTTTCCCGAGTGGTTTCAGGTCATTTTTGGCCAATCACCGGTAGTCATCGCCACGGTGGTGGCAGTTGCCTTGAATATCATTTTGCCAAAGAGGGACTAGATGAAACGACTCATACTGGATGTGGATACTGGATTGGATGATGCTGTCGCTTTGTTGCTCGCCGCAGGACTGGAAGAGCTGCACATAGAAGCTGTCATCGCAACAGCAGGCAATGTAGGCCTTGAAAAGACACTGGAGAATACCCTGAACATCATGGAAACGGTGGGAGCAACCTGCCCAGTCTACAAAGGGGCTGACAAGCCTTTGCTCAGGGAAAGCGTTGAAGCAGGGGATTTCCATGGCGTTACAGGCATGGATGGCCCGACTTTTGCGCCACGTAAACGCCAGCAGGTTCAAGAAGAGAGCGGCATTGATGCATTGATTCGTCTGCTCAAGGAGAACCCGCACCAGCTGAGTGTGGTAAGTGTCGGTCCGTTGACCGACCTTGCCCTGGCCATGGCCAAGGAAGAAGGTATCGCACTCCTTGCCAAGGAGATAGTCATCATGGGAGGCTCGTTCTCCTACGGCAATGTCACCAAGGCTGCTGAGTTCAACACCTATGCAGACCCTGAGGCAGCTCAGATCGTCTTCTCAAGCGGGGCAAACATCACCCTCTTTTCCCTCGATTGCACCCGGACTGTCACCCTCGACAAAAAGCGACTTGAAGCCTACCGAAAGAAAGCAGGCAGGGCAACAGAGGTCTTTGCCGCCTGCATGGACACCTACATGGCAAACTATGAGAAAAAGGGTCAAGGATGGCCACAGATGCATGACCCGCTGTGTATTGCCTATCTGGCCGACCCTACCAAGGTCGAATGCGAGTATGCTCCGGTAGCTGTCGATATCGAGGAAGGTCCTACCTATGGGCAAACAGTGAAGTTGCCTTCACATGAAGGAGAGCAGATCCGGATTGCCCGCTCGATCGACATTCCCTGGTTCTGGTCCCTGGTGGAACGGGCCCTTGATCATCTGGACTAATGGTACGTGACCAGATCCTGAAGTGATTCCCGAATCTTCGGCCGCTCTTCCTCAGCGGGGTAGCCGAAGGTTGCGATCAGGGAGACCTGCCACAGATTCGGATTGCAGGCCAACACCTGCAGCACCTTTTCCTCATGGAACCCCTCTATCGCACAGCTTTGGATCCCCATTGCCGCCGCTCCCGTCATCATATTGGCAATGGCCAGATATCCTTGGCTCTTCAGCCAACAGGAGAGCTTTCCTTCTGCTTTGAGGAAATCATAGTAGGGACGATAGTCGTCAATGAACACAGGAAGGGGATCGGGAAACCTGCGTCCCCGCTCATGGACCAACTCTCCATCGGGGTTGGCAAAAGCCTCGGTGCGCGAAAGCACCACGATGGTGACTGCGCTGGTTGCAACCGACTCCTGGTCGAAGCAGGCGTGAAAAAGCTCCTGCTTTTTCTCTTGTGTCCTCACTACCGCAAAGGACCAGAGCTCGAGACCAAATGAGGTGGGAGTCAACCTTCCATACTCAAGGATCTCCTTCAGCTGAGCCTCACCAATGCTGCGCGTTGTATCATATTTTTTACAGGCGAATCGATGCGTCATCGCCTCGAGAAACTCCATCCTCATACCTCCAAAGCGAGTGTTAGTGCTACTTCAATCATCGGAAACAGGCCGGTGGTGCGCATCTCATCGCCAAATCCCTCGCCCGTCACACAGCTGTCGGTCATGGTAAGCAAGGAGAGAGCCCGCTTTCCCTGATAGGCTGCGGTGGCATAGAGTGCATAGGTTTCCATATCCTGGGCGAGAGCTCCCAGTTTTGCCCAAGCTTTCCAACTGTCTGCACCGAGGGCGTTGTAGGAGGAGAAGAGGTCACTGGAGAAAACCATGCCTGCATGAGCACTGATGTGCATCTTTTTGGCAATCGCAAGCGATGAGATCAAAAGGTCAGGGTCACAAGCGGGACTGAGCGTTCCCTTCAGGTTGTACTGATGGGCCCAAAGCGAGTCCGTGCTGGCCGTCATTGCCATGACCAGATCCCCAACCCCGACGGCAGAAGAGAGCCCTCCGCAGGTTCCGATCCTGATAAAGGCCTG
>JAAYQY010000176.1 GCA_012519125.1 Spirochaetales bacterium | reverse complement strand
AAATGGAACGCATGAGGATATCCACTGTCCATGGCAACGAACCACTGTCCTTCAAGTTGGAAATCACTGAACATCAGCGATCCGGGTGCATCATGCTCCATTCCCTCAGGATACCGGGCCAAGGCTCCCCATTTGCTGGCATTGAATAGTGATTGGTACCAATTCACCGCCTCTTCGGCCTTGCCTGCGCCCTTGCCGGTGAAGAGAGGAGCAGGGATGATGAAAGGTCGCTCCTCCCCTTTCGGGTCAGTAAGGATCAACTGCCAGCTCACCCCGTACCGATCCTGCACCCAGCCATAGTGTGGGCTGAAAGGATACTCACCAAGGGGCATCAGGACCGTTCCCCCCTCGGATAGCTGCTCCCACATCCGGTCCAGATGTTCCTTTGCATCACGCTCTTTCGATGGATCAAAGTTCAGGAAGAACGAAATCGATGGGTTGAGGGCAAACAGCGGACCACCGTTGATTGCCATGAACGAGTACCCTGCCAACTCAAAACTGACGACATCGGTATCGCCGGAGGGAGTATCATGCAGGGTCACTGCACTGGTGATGCGGCCATCGGGGAAGATGCTTGCATAAAAGCGTGCCGCATCAAGCGCTTCATGGTCGAACCATAGGTTCGGGATGATTTTCTGTAACGACATAGCGCAATCCTCCTTGCATCTCTCATATACTCTACCAAAGTAATGGGATATCAACAACATCCACGCAACCCTCCCAGAGACAGATTGGCAAGGAGGAAAGGTTTCCTGTGTGTTCCCGGTTCTGCATCAGATTGCTCCGAATCGAACAGACAATACCCTACTTTGACCCACTCTCAGTGGCACTATGCTCCCCAAATTCGGCTATAAGTCAAGAATTTCCTTTTTTTTCTCCATCTTCCCTTGGCTTTGCTTGACAAATCATTTTCAGAAACACATTCTAAAACATCATATTTATTCCGCGAAAAAGGAATCATTTGGGAGGATCACATGAACGGTATCTTCATGCTCGTTCTGTCCATCGTCGTGCTTGTGGGTGCGTACCTTGTCTATGGCCGCTACCTCGCAAAAAAATGGGGAGTTGATGCAAAACGCAAGACTCCGGCGATGGAGATGGAAGATGGAGTTGATTATGTCCCCACTTCGAGACAAGTCGTCTTTGGCCACCAATTTGCATCGATAGCCGGAGCAGGCCCGATCAACGGCCCGATCCAGGCAGCAATCTTTGGTTGGGTGCCGGTTCTTCTCTGGGTGCTCATCGGAGGCGTGTTCATCGGTGCTGTCCAGGACTTCGGGTCCATCTTTGCCTCAGTACGCAACAAAGGCCGCTCCATCGGTTACATCATCGAGCTGTATGTTGGAAAACTCGGCAAACGACTCTTCCTCCTCTTCGTCTGGCTCTTCTCCATCCTGGTCATCGCGGCTTTCGCCGACATCGTTGCAGGCACCTTCAATGGTTTCAATGCCGATGCTTCCACCAATCTGATCAACGGTGCAACCGCCACAACCAGCACGGCATTCATTGCCGTTGCAGTTGCCCTCGGTTTTTTCATCCGCTACAAGAAACCAAACAACCTTCTCACCACAGTAGTTGCGATATCTGCTTTGGTAGCGTGCATTGTCTTTGGCTTGTTTTTCCCCGTCTACATCTCGAAAACCCTCTGGCTCTATCTGGTATTCGCCTACATCATGGTCGCAAGCGTCGTTCCCGTTTGGGCACTGTTGCAGCCCCGCGATTTCTTGAACAGCTTCCTCCTGGTCTTCATGATCGCAGCTGCTGTGGTCGGTATCTTTGTTGCCAACCCCACAATCAACCTTCCTGCATTCACCGGTTTTGTGGTGAACGGACAGCAGATGTTCCCCATCCTCTTTGTAACCATAGCCTGTGGTGCGGTCTCCGGTTTCCACAGCCTGGTGAGCAGTGGAACTGCATCCAAGCAGATCCGCAATGAAAAGGACATGCTTCCCATCGCCTACGGCGCCATGCTCCTGGAATCCTTGGTAGCTGTCATCTCCCTGATCTGTGCAGGAGCTGTATTTGCCAACGGTGCGCTTCCTGCCGGAACCCCTCCCCAGATTTTCGCCATGGCAGTTGCAGGCTTTTTGGCCAAAGCAGGCATCCCCACGCTTGCCAGCAATACCATCATCACCTTGGCGATCAGCGCTTTCGCCCTTACCAGCCTCGACTCGGTGGCAAGAATCGGGCGCCTTGCCTTCCAGGAGCTGTTCATGGACAGCGGTACCGATGAGGAGCACATGAGCCTGCCGCTTCGCATACTCACCAACAAGTACGTAGCCACCATAGCCACCCTGTTCTTCGGCTATCTGCTCTCGGTGAATGGCTATGCAAAGATTTGGCCGCTCTTCGGATCTGCCAACCAGCTGGTAAGTGCCCTGGCCCTCTGTGCGATCGCCATCTTCCTGAAGAAGACAAGCAAGAAGGGATCCATGATCTGGATTCCCATGTTCTTCATGCTTGGCGTGACCTTCACCGCCCTCATCCAGATCATCATTGCACGCATCGGCAAGCTGGGAAGCGGAAACTTCCAGATGCTTTCCGATGGCATGCAGTTGGTCTTCGCCATCCTCCTGGTAGGCTTGGGCCTGGTCATTGCCTTCAAGTCAATCCATACCCTGTTCCTGGAGAAGAACAAGGAAGAGAAAAAGGCTGAAGCCGCCTAACCATACGCTTGGGAAAGAAGAGCGCAGCATCCAAACGTCCCTTGGAGGGATTTGGAAGGAGCTGCGCTTTTCTTTTTTTATCCTATGCGTTCAGAACATCCTTCTCACGCACCAACAAAGCTGAGCAGCACATACGCACCGAAGCGCACGACAAAGTCCGTATAGTTGTGGCAAACCACTGCAGCAAGGATGCTTTTGGTGTGGAGATAACTGTATGCATACACCATGCCCAAGACAAAGGAAGTTGCTACCTGCAACACCGAATACTTGAGTTGAAGCGGAACAAAAGAGAGCACGAACACATGGGCCAAGGCGAACAAGAGGGAAGATACCACGATGAGGAAGAGCTTCGTTGCACGTGTTTCCCCATCCTTGCCGTTGTACAGAACCATCAGAAGGAACTGGATGACGAACACCCTGAACAGGGGTTCTTCGCCAGGACCGGGCAAGAGGCTGAAGATGGCGATATCCTTCACCTGATACGCAAGCGTTTGTGGCTCAAAACCCCCAAGAATCATCCCCACGCCCCAGATTCTTGCCATTCCATACCAAGCAAGAATCACTACTACCGTATAGATTGGTATGAACCGCAGGATGATTGTACGTGAAGATTTCATGTTGGACAGGTTAAGCCCAACATCGCGAAAAGGCCTTTGGATGATAAGCTTTATCAGCAAAGCAGAGAAGGCAATCTGTAGGACATACCAATACAAAGCCCTTGCCAGAGATTCTTCAAAACCCACCATCCCCAGCAATCTTACCACCTCCGAGGAAGGCCCCCTCAGATCATACGAGAGGTAGTTTATCACCTGCTGAAGGCAGACGATGAGGACCACCAGAAAGATGAGGGCCCCCAACAGTTTGCACAGCCATACATATCCCTTTTCCATGCCACGAGAAATAACATAGTTATCATGGGTTGTCCAGTAGAGGACTATGCTGTACCAATCTGCTCAGGAAATTGCTCTATTTTCCGTGTCAAACCATGGACTTTGTCCTAGCACATGATAGGATTTATCTACATAAGGTAAGTTTT
>JAAYQY010000175.1 GCA_012519125.1 Spirochaetales bacterium | reverse complement strand
CTCTCAGGCGAAGACCAAAACTGGTTTTGTAAAGCAGAATCCAGGAGAGGGCCCAGATGGCAAGGCATAACCAGGTGGTCCAATACGTCTGGCTGAAGAACAGGGGGCCGATGATCGGAACCCTGGAAAGCATCGGAATGTTCTTGCGAACGATACCCATGAGAATGCGGACGTTTCCGCTTCCGCTGATGGTTCTGGCAAGATAGACCGTAAGGGCTGCAGCGAGCATATTGATGGCCGTGCCGCTGATGACTTGGTCCGCTTTCAGATTGATCGAGGCAAACGCATGCAACAAGCTGAACACTGCACCGGCGGCAACACCGACAAGAAGACCCAACGGAAGAGCCTGTACCCCAAGGGTGGCCTCCGTCATCTTGATGGTGATGGCACTGGCAAAATAGCCGACGAGCATCAAGCCTTCCAGACCAAGATTGGTGACACCGCTGCGCTCACTGTACAAGCCCCCGAGGGAGGTCATGAGCATGGGGATGGTGTAGGCGATCGCATACGGGAAAATACTTACCAAGGTATTCCACATATCACTCTCCCTCCTTCTTCACTTCAGCCTGAGCTGATTCTTCCTTCTTCTTCGCCTTATCCCCTTGCCTCTTCAGCACCGCATCCCAGAACCGTTTGAACAGTACGCTGGTTGCGGTGAAATAGATGATGACGGCGATGATGGTATCGGCAATTTCAGGCGGGACACTGGTCATGGCATTCATGAACCCCTTGCCCGACTGGAGGATACCAAAGAAGAGTGAGCTGAACAGAACACCCAGCGGGCTGCTGGCTCCCAGCAACGCCACAGCAATACCGTCAAACCCTTGGGCGGGCATGACACCGATCTGCATGTTGCGCGAGTAGCCGGTGTAGAAGGAGAGACCGGCTAAGCCTGCAAGGCCTCCTGCGATCATCATGGATATGACCACATTGCGGTTCACCTTGATACCTGCATATTCAGCACAGTGCCGGTTGGAACCTACCGCCTTCAAGCTGAAACCCAAGGTGGTCTTGTCCAGGATCAACTTGATCACAATCACGGAGATGATGGCGATGAAGAAGCCCAGATTCATATAGGAGCCATTGAATAGCTTGGTCAGCCAGGGTGTTCTCAGCGATTGGGTAACCGCGATACTGGCACTTTCGGTCTCCAGGGAGGGTCCCTTCAGATAGGCTGGAATGAAGTAGTAAATCGACCAGTAGGCAATCCAGTTCATCATGATGGTCGCCACGACCTCATGCACGTTGAACTTTGCCTTGAGGAAGCCGGGAATGACACCCCACAGTGCTCCTCCCAACAGGGCAGCAAGTATTAATACGATCAAATACAAGGGCCGTGGCAGGAAGACCTTGTGAGCTACCAACGTTGCACACAGGCCACCGATAAGCATCTGTCCCGAGGCTCCGATGTTGAAAAGACCGGTCTTGAATGCGAAGGCAACCGAAAGACCAACCAACATGAGGGTGGTTGCTGTGGCCAGCGTGTTCCCCACCCGCTCAATGTTCATCAAGCCACCACGGAACAGGAACCAGAATCCTGTGAAGGGGTTGCTTCCGATCGAAGCCATCAAAATCG
>JAAYQY010000174.1 GCA_012519125.1 Spirochaetales bacterium | reverse complement strand
CTGGAACTCGCCGATGAAGCGAGGGGCCAAAGTGGAGACTGCAACCTTGCGTCGTTTCAGCTCCAGAGCGATGAAAAGATGGCTCTTTGCATCGGTTGGGGTGTCTGTCTCATCAATGGAGACCTCGAAATCGAGTGGTCTGATCGGAGTGGCTATGAACTGCTCATAGATGGATTGGATGAAATCCAAGGCACGGTGATAGATGAGAATATCTCGCTTCAGATGTTCTGCATCGAGGGTGTAGGTTTGGTCTGCAATGGTGTATACCTGCTCAAGATACTTGGCTTCATAGCTTAGGCGAAGCTGTGCATCCACCTGAGCATACTTTGCATCCACATCCTGTGAATTCATGGTGAAAATGGTGTTGTCAATCAGATCGGAACTGTCCAAGGTGATCATGGTCACTCCGGCCTGCAATGCCTTCTCAATATCCTCTCTTTTCTTCAAGTGGTCCCCGTCAGCACCATAGCCGCTTGTGTATCCCTCCTGGAAAACGGCATACGCTGCCTTGTCGATGACATCTTCAAAGGTTCTTCCTGTCAGCGTGAGTTCACGCACACTCTGTTGGGCAAAGATGGGAAAGACTTCTGTTGTGCGTAGGGCTTGGATGTGCCCACTTGTAGCCTCCCCAAGCCTATCACCTAGTCCGATCGATGGTCTCTTGGATATATTTGCATGAGGTTTTGTGTAGGGAAGGTACGAATTAAGCACCAGCCGGTTTGCATGGTTTGCAGGACAAATCTTGCATGAGCCTTCTGTTGTCCCTTGCAGTTCATCAAACACCGGCCCGCTTCCTTTGGCAACAAGATACTTCTCCCTTCCGGTCCTGACCAAGACCAGGGTGCACTCACCAAGGCTGGTCAGCGATTGTTCGTAGATGGTCACGCTTTTGCCAAGTCGCTTCTCAAGGTTTTCAGCCACTATGAGTTTTTCTTCGTAGAGTTCCATGATGGTCTCTCCTTTATTCAGATGACGTCGAATTCACTGCCGCCGATGAACTCCCTGAGCAGGGAATCATAAGGGACAAGTGTATCGGGGATGGGATTCACATGCTCGAGGAATCGCAACAGTCGTCGGGCCGTCTCATAGGCAGGCCCTGCTGCAGGTTTTACCATCTTCAACAAGGGTTGTGCGTAGGTTGTCAGCACTCCCAGCTCGTAGTCGAGGGCGCTGTTGATCATGACATTTGCATTGTTCTGGAAGGGGAAGATGTAGCGGTCCTCTCCCCTCTGCACAGATGGCCACATGTTTAGGGTGGTCTCCGCATTCGTGCCACGAGTGCGGTTGTCCCGGATCATGCGCCGGATAATGCGATTGTCGGTTGTGCTGATGCGGTTGTGGTCATCAAGATTGAGCTGGGTGAGAGCGGAGATGTAGACCCTGAAAAGCAGGTCCTTGTCCAGTGAGGCGGTAAGCTCAGGATTCATCCCATGGATACCCTCGATGATGAGAATCGTGCGCTTATCCAGTTGTACCGGATTCTTCTCGTAGGTGCGTGTTGCACTCTTGAAGTCAAAACGGGGGAGTTGGACCGGATCGCCTGCAAAAAGGCGGGAGAGATCCTCCTGGAACTTGGGTACATCCAGGGCTTCCAGCGCTTCCAGATCAGGTTTGTTGAACTCATCCTTCGGGGCTTGGCTCGGAGGCAGGTAGTAGTTATCCAGCGAAATCTTGATTGTTTTCTTGCCCAAGACCTGCAGCTGCAACCCCAGTTTATGGGCGAACGTGGTTTTTCCCGATGAAGAGGGGCCTGCCACCAGTACAGCCTTCACACTGCTGTGCAGGTTGATCTGGTCGGCAATGCTGGCAATTTTCTTCTGTTGCAGTGCCTCGGCAAGGCGGATGAAGGATTCGACGGTATTCTGGTTTCCCATCTGGTTCAGCTGACCCAAGCTTTGGATGTTGAGAATGCTTCCCCAAGCCTTGTACTCCTTGAAGATGGAAAAGAGCAGGGGATTGTCGACGAACGGGTCGAGTCCCTTGATGTTGTGTGAGCGCGGGTAGCGAAGCAGCATGCCCCGGTCCTGGTAGGGTTTGAGCTCCCACACCTTCATCAGGCCGGTTTCTGAGAGAAGCGGCTCGTACGAGATATCAAGATAGCCCTGCAGGCGATAGAGATTCACCTTCGGTTCGTTGCGGGTGGAAAGCAGGGCAGCGGTCTGGTCGAAATGGTTCTGCTCAAAGTAGGAGAGGGCACTCTGATAGGGCAGGGTGACTTCCTCGATGCTATGATTCTGGTCTACCAAGCTCCTCATCGTGGTTTCGATTGCTTCGATATCGGTGCGGTTGAGGGTGAGATCATCGTCGAAGCTGAAGTAGTAGCCGTCTCCGAGTGAGTGTCCGATGACCAATCGCCTCTGAGGATAGAGCATTGAGACAGCAGCGCAGAGCAGGTAGCAGATTGAGTGGCGGTACATACGCTTTCCCATATCGGAAAAGAGGCGTATGGGTTCAAGCGTGCAGTCTGCGACCAGAGCACGGCTGCAGGAGTGCAGTTCATGGTTTACCAGTGCCCCTACATAGGGGTTGTCTTCATAGGCAGCAGTCTGGCAGGATTCGACCAGGTGGGTTGCAAGCAAGACATCCTCGACAGTCGATCCAATGGCTAGGGAGAGTTGTTGTTCCTTGATGGTTACCTTGATCTGTTTCATATTCCAATCATACTAGAGCGGCTTTGTCCGAACAAGGGGAAAGCGTTTTTCATCCGAATGTGCTATACTACTGTTTTCCCAAAGATAGATTGACAGCAGGTTTGGAGGTAGCTACCTTTTGTATATGAAAAAGAAGCGTGCACTGGCGTATCCTTATCGCCATCGTTCGATATTGCATATAGATATTGGCTCAGAGACATATTCGCAGCTCCCTTTGGAAGAAGGTGAGGGAAAGGCGTTGCTCGGTGGGCGTCTGCTTGCTCTCACGCTCTGGGAGCGGTTCGCCCAATTCGATCAGCTGCACGAGAAATCGTATGAGAGCGGCAATCCTGTTGTCTTTGCTCCGGGCTCCGGGGTCGACACCCCCCTCAGTTGCTGTACTTCCTACACGGTGGTCACCAAGAGTCCGCTGACGGGCCAACTTTCGATCACCAGTGCCTCCTCTTCCCTTGCCCAAGCAATTGTCGACTGCGGCTATAGCGCCTTGGTCATCACCGGACGGGCCCGACGGCTCTCCCGGTTCTCCATTTCCGATGGGAAGGTGGAGTTCGCCAGTTCAGAAGAGTTTCACGATATGCTCACCACTGAAGTTGCAAAGCGTTCGGGCGCTTCCCATGTGGTGGCGATCGGGCCGGCAGGAGAACACCTGGTGAGCCATGCATCCCTGTATGCAAATGGGCAAAACATAACCCGTGGCGGGGTGGGACTGGTTTTTGGAATGAAGAACATCAAGTTCTTCACCCTCCATCCTCACCTGCATGGTAGGGAGTCGTATGACTCCGAACGGATGGGTAAGCTCTCAGCCTCGCTTCTTCGAGAGATGAACAGCACGAAAATCGGGAGAACCGTTGCCGAACAGGGCTCCATCGCCTTGCTTCAGAAGGCTAATCATCATGGATGGGCTGCCATTGACACCTACTCGATGCGAATTGATGGTCGTCTTTGGGGCCTCTGTCCCCGATCGAGTGAGCAACTGAGCGAGGCGAAGGTTCCCACCTGCCCGGTGTGTACCGAAAAGAGCAACTTTGAACTTGAAAGTGCGATGGCCCTCGGCTCGAACCTTGAGTT
>JAAYQY010000173.1 GCA_012519125.1 Spirochaetales bacterium | reverse complement strand
GAAGAAGAGCTTCCCATAGAAGAAGAGCTTCCCATAGAAGAAGAGCTTCCCATAGAAGAAGAGCTTCCCATAGAAGAAGAGCTTCCCATAGAAGAAGAGCTTCCCATAGAAGAAGAGCTTCCCATAGAGGAAGAGCTTCCCATAGAGGAAGAGCCGTCTGTTACCAAGCCGTTTATTGGTTCCTCTTACTTCACAGCCACTACACAAGAGGAAGAAGATAAAGAGCAGGATGAACAAGAAATCGCTGATGAGATGGCGAGCTATGAGGAGCAACCGAATCTCTTTGATTTTGATCAAGAAAACCTCTTTGATCCCGACTCAAGAGATGAAGAAGATGTGGATTTTGAAAACGACGACTACGAACAAGAAGCGTACTGCATTCTCGATCCAACCTTTTTTAATGATGATGACGATGATGACGATGATGAAGATGATATGTTGAATTTTGCCGATGAGGAAATGGAAGATGGGGCAGAACTCTCTACCGAGATGTTCCATGCAGAGTACTCGGACGACGATGATGATGAGCTGGTTGGAATGCTGAATGATACTTCTGGGGAAGAACAGGAAGACATTCCTGTCCAGCAATCCAAACCATCCACTCCCTTCAGCTTCTTCTCACACTTGTCAAATATTGCAAAAAACATTCCCGAAGAACCGAAGGCTAAGGAACCTCATATTGAGGATGAACCTGTCGATGAACCAGAACCTGTCGATGAACCAGAACCTGTCGATGAACCAGAACCTGTCGTTGAACCAGAACCTGTCGTTGAACCAGAACCTGTCGTTGAACCAGAGCCTGTCGTTGAACCAGAGCCTGTCGTTGAGGAAAAGCCCTATCATCGTGATATAAGGCTGGCAATGCCTCATATCCGGAAGGAAGAACCTGTTCAGGCTGAAGAAGAACAAATGCAGCAGGAAGCTCCTTCTCCTCTTCCCCGGTTTATTCTTGCTGACACGATAGCAAAGTCCGGGTCGTCTGTGCAGTCGCAGCCTGAAACAGCAGTACCCAATGCCCCTGTCCAGGTGCTGGTTCAGGAAATGGAAACTACATTGGAAGGGAATCTTCCTTCCACCATACGAGAGATCTTGGGCAAGCTGAAAGAGAAAGAGGAAAACATATTTTTTGATTTCTGCAAGACAGCAGACTCTCAGGTTCTTATGGGGACTGCATCGCTTATTGAGCAAGCTAGACAAGTGCAGCAGGGTGATGGAAAGGATAAGATGTTCACCATTCCTGGCATTAATCTGACGGTAGTCTTGATGGCAGGCAAAGGTGATATGCTTCGAGCTTGGGATAGAAGAAACAATGTTGGAGCCATCATGTATACCCAAGGACAGAAAACTTGGAAGGTGTTGTATCTTGGTTATATTCCAAGTGGAGGCTTGTATCACGCTGAGGAAAAGACCCTGAAGTACGAAGATTTTTCCCAAGCTGATTGGAAGTATGTAGTCAATCTTGGTGAAAGGATTTTGGAGAGAAAACGCAAGCGATGACAGAGAAAAACCTCATAGCCCAACACCTTGAGACTGCACTCAAGGCAGCCAAACTCGCAGGTGCATATATCCTGGAAGAAGGATCCAAGGACCACATCGCTGTACGCAGCAAACACACCAATGATTTTGTGACCGATACTGATAAAGGAGCGGAAGAGAGAATCATCTCGGTCATCAAAGAGAGCTTTCCGAATGACGCAATTTTTGGTGAGGAGACGGGGAAAGAAGGAAATCAGAAGACTGGGCGATGGATCATCGATCCAATCGATGGGACAACCAACTTTTTCCGGTCGCTTCCCAATTATACGGTAAGCATTGCCTGGGAACTTGAACCCTTCAAACCTTTGGTTGGGGTAGTGTACAACCCAAGGCAAGGAGAACTGTTTTGGGCAAGCAAGGGTAAAGGTTCTTTTCTCAACGGGAAAGCGATCAGCGTCTCTTCGGTCTCTCACATGGAACGAGCGCTCTTGGTCTGTGTACCGCCTCATCGCCGACACGATTTGGCAGAGCAATATTTTGCTCGAGCCAAACAGCTGTTTCTCTCATGCAGCGACTTCCGTTCCTATGGGTCATGTGCACTGGAACTCTCCTACATAGCTGCCGGCAGGTTGGACGGATACTATGAACTCTGTCTCGGATACTATGACATGGCTGCGGGAATGCTCATCGTCCAGGAGGCTGGTGGTATGGTGGAGAGTGCCGATCCTGCACGGCCTTTCGAAGACACCCGCTGTGATCTGGTTGCTTCAAACGGCTTGATTCAACACCAAATATTGCATATGGTTCAGTCATGAATTTTAAACTTGCCATCTTTGATCTTGACGGAACCCTTATGAACACCAGTGCAGGAATCTTCTCCTCGGCCAATGCAACCGTGAAAAAGCTGGGTATGGAACCGGAACACGATCCAGCACAACTGAGCAAGTTTATCGGACCTCCCATCAACCAATGCTTTGTGGAAGTCTACAATATGGACCAAGCTTTGATTGAGCAGGCTGTAAGCCTCTACCGGGTTGAGTATGATCTGAGAGGTCGCTTCAACGCTGTAGCGTACCCAAACATGAAAAAGACCTTGGATGTTCTGAAAGAGAAGGGATACCTGCTCGCTGTTGGGACACTCAAGCATGAAAGCCTTGCCCAGGATATGATGACGCACTTTGGGTTTGATCATTACTTCGATTCCATCCGAGGATCTGACCTTAACTCTCACCTCTCCAAGGCTGACATCATCCAATTGGTATTGCAAGACCTCTCAGTACGTGCAGAGGATGCAGTACTGATCGGCGACACGATCCACGACCAGAAAGGTGCTGCCGAATCAGGAGTTGCATTTATTGCGGTGGACTACGGCTTTGGCTTTCCGAAAGGAACTCCCAAGGAAGATTCCATGCTTGCCATGGTCAGCAGTGCAGACGAGTTGCTCACTTTGCTCTGATTAGCTCTCGCGCTGATGCGAGCGCATTGCTTTGCTTATCAATCGGATGTTTGTCATCGGCAGAAACCGGCAGATACCCAGCGAATTCCATCGTTGTATATTCGCATATTGCCTCAAATTGCTCCCGTATCAGGCGATATTGGATACCATCGAGGCTATCCTCCCCAACCGCAATCACATAGAGCTTTTTGTCGGCAAAAGAAGCGAGCTCCATCTGGTATAATCTGTCTATGAACAGTTTCAGCTGTGCAGACACTCCCCACCAATACACTGGGGTGGCAAAACAGAGAGCATCTGCTTCCTTCACTCGCTCGCACAAGCTGTTCATATCATCTTCAATAAGGCACCGCCGGTGAGTCTTGCACCAGTTGCATGCCTTGCAAGGCTCAATACGACTCTCCTGCAGGAAGGTTTCACTGCACACATATTGATTGGAGGCTTCTTCCTTGAATGCTCTTGCCAACGTTGCACTATTGCCATTTTTTCGGGGGCTTCCGTATACTATCATCATCTGCATGTCAAAACCTTACAACGGACTATCCTCCCTTGCAAGAGTATCTTTGAGAGGGTATTCTACCTACAAGAGGAGATACAGAATATGATGTTTCAATTGAAAAAGACACAAGTCAATACCGACAAGGCTCCCGCGGCCATCGGACCTTATAGCCAGGCTATCATTGCCGGACCGTTTGTATTTACCAGCGGACAATTGCCGGTAGATCCCACCACTGGTGAACTGGTTGGCGGCGATGCCGCGAATCAGGCAAAACAGGTGTTCGAGAACATAAAGGCCGTTCTCAGCGAAGCTGGGACTGATCTCTCCAAGGTAGTCAAGGCAACCGTATTCCTGAAGAACATGGACGACTTTGCTGCAGTAAACCAAGTCTATGCTTCCTATTTTGCTGAAGGAATCCTTCCTGCTCGTTCTGCTGTGCAAGTGGCAAAGCTTCCCAAGGATGTCGCAGTTGAAATCGAAATGATTGCACTCGCATAAGAAGGGGCCCCCATGAAACGAACACCTTTGTACGAGTGCTACAGCACCTATCCTAATGTCAAGCTCATTGATTTTGGAGGATGGGAGTTGCCTGTTCAATTTGAAACGGGAATTCTTGCCGAACATGAGGCTGTGCGCACTCGTGCAGGGTTGTTTGACGTTTCCCATATGGGTGAGTGTATGATCAGTGGAGAAGAGGCTGCGAGCTATCTCGATTATCTCTGCACGAACACCATAGGCGACATGCAGGTTGGCCAGTGTCGATACACCATGATGTGCTATCCAAATGGCACTGTGGTGGATGATCTTCTCATCTATCGCCGAACGGAAATCTCATTTCTTGTGGTAATGAATGCTTCCAACACAGAGAAGGACCTCGCTTGGATTATGCACGATAACCCTAAGGCAGATAGCTGTCCTCCGGTAATCGATCTCTCTGCTTCCACCGTGCAGCTTGCGTTGCAAGGACCGCTTTCTGTTCAAATTCTCAGCACTTTGGTCAGTGATTGTGATCAGATCAAGAGCTTTACCTTCCGCAGTCAGTGTGAGATAGGGGAGGTCATGACTCTCATCAGCAGGACCGGCTACACAGGAGAGGATGGGTTCGAGCTCTACTGTGCCAGCGACGATGGGCCGCTTTTGTGGAATACGCTTTTGGAAGCTGGAAAGACTTTTGGGCTGATCCCCTGCGGATTGGGAAGTCGGGATACCCTCCGCATGGAAGCTAAACTTCCGCTCTATGGACATGAAATCAGCGACACCATCACTCCGTTGGAAGCTAATCTTGGGGTCTTTGTAAAGCTGGACGAGAAGGATTTCTGCGGCAAGGAAGCGCTGCTGTTCCAACAACAGAATGGCATTCCCCGTACCCTTAGGGGTATTGAGATGCTGGACAAAGCGGTCCCGCGCAGTGGTTATCCCGTATACCTTGGAGAAAAGCAGATTGGGTTTGTCACCAGCGGAAACAAGAGTCCCTCCTTGGGGATTTTCTGTGCATATGTTCTGATCGAACGGGATTCCGCCCTAAAATTCGGGGATGTCTTGGAAGTGGAGGTACACGGCCAGCGAAAGCGAGCCAAACTGGTGCGTACCCCGTTCTATAAACGCGGTATGCCGATCAAAGAGGGCCAGTGATGCGAGTACAGAACAGCGCCCCGGAGGGGTTCATAGCGCTTGACAACTCAGCACTGATCTATCCCCCTACCGAAGCGGTGTACAACGCGAACACGTTTCGAATCTCTCTTGATCTGGTACAGACCATTCGGCCTGAAATCCTT
>JAAYQY010000172.1 GCA_012519125.1 Spirochaetales bacterium | reverse complement strand
CTCCCTCTGCACTACGCATGCCCAGGCGTGCAAGCAGACCAAGAATCTCCTTGATGACAGACAACGAGCCATGACAACTGAGTTCCACCGACTCCTCAAGGGTATAACCGTGGCCATCGGTCCACACAGAAGCAACCACCTCATCGATATCTTCCCCCGTTTCAGAACGAAGGTAGCCGTGCACCGTGGTGGCATTCTTTGCCTCCACCAAGGCTTTTGGGCGTGAAAAACAGGGAGAGAGGGCCTTGAGGCAGCCTTCCCCGCTGATTCGGATCACCGCCAAGGCACTCTGGGCCCATGCGGTTGCCAACGCATAGATGATGTCATCCGTCACATATCTTGTCATACCGGCGAGTATACCGCTCGGGGCCAACGCTTGCAACAGAAGTGCCACCTTGGCTATGATGCGGCCATGAAAGAAACAGCACGCTTCAGAAGCTGGATGAACCGAACCATCCGATCGTTTTTTGACCAAAAAGGGTATACCGAGGTTGACACCCCGATCCTCTCTCCCACCCTCATCCCCGAATCAACGATTGAAAACTTCGCTACCCGCTTCGAGAACCCCTTCCTCCCCTCTGCCGAACTGTACCTCGTCCCCTCACCTGAGATTTTCATGAAGCAGCTCATCGCAGATGGAATGGGCAGCATCTACCAGATCAGCCATTGCTTTCGCAACAGCGAACAGCTTGGGCACATCCACAACCCTGAGTTTTCCATGCTCGAGTACTATACAGTTGGTTTCGATGAGCAAGACTCAATCACCCTTACCGAACAGCTGTTTTCTTCTCTCCTTCCCGAAACAGGGTGTGAGGATCTGCGTCCTCCTTTCGACAGGATCACCGTACAGGAAGCGATGAGAATCCATGCAGGAGTCGACTTGGAGAAGCATCAGAAGCAAGCATCACTTGCCAATGAGGCCAGAAGGCTTGGTCTTTCGGTGCCTGATGAGCCGGAGAGTTGGGAAGAGACGTTCAACCGGATTTTCCTGACCTTTGTAGAGCCGAATCTCAGCAAAGAGCGCCCCTTGGTGCTGGAAAAGTACCCGCGTCAGATCGAGTGCCTGGCAAAACCCGAGGGCAACTACCGAAAGCGCTGGGAGCTGTATGTCAGAGGAGTCGAGGTTGCCAACTGTTACGACGAATTGCGTGACCAGGATGTGATCGAGCGCTACTACACCGATGAGTATGCCCGTTTGGTTGGGAAACGAAGCGAAAGCGGTTCTGTCATCCCTGACACCGATCCCTCGCTGGCAGCAAAATTTGCTTCCCTACCCCCCTG
Source organism: Spirochaetales bacterium (assembly GCA_012519125.1). Classification (GTDB taxonomy): domain Bacteria; phylum Spirochaetota; class Spirochaetia; order Sphaerochaetales; family Sphaerochaetaceae; genus Sphaerochaeta. Next base: position 3,049 of record JAAYQY010000172.1, on the reverse strand, counting down.
TTCTGGGGTAGCTATCGGCTTGGATCGCCTACAGATGCTGCTGATGGGAAAAACCTCCCTTGAGGGGGTGATTCTTTTTCCCCTTTCTGGTATGCTGACCAGTGGAAATACGCGCAACTACAACTATATGAGGTAATAAGCATGATTAAAGCAGGTCAAATCGACAAGGGAACCGCCCTGTTGATCAAAGGACAGCCCTTTGTATGCATCGACCGTGAATTTGTGAATCCCGGCAAGGGATCTGCCTTCGTTCGCCTGAAGCTGAAGAGCCCTTCCACCGGCCAGACGCTCAGCGAAACCATGAAGACTCAGGACAACGCCGAGGACATCACCGTGGTCGACAGGGACTGTCAGTATCTGTACAACGATGGGGAGAACTTCCACCTGATGTTGACCGATACCTTCGAGCAGATTGAAGTCCCGATGGGCAACTTTCCTGACTATCAGTTTTTGATGAAAGACGGAGAAACCTATCGCTGCACCTTCTGGGAAGCACAGCTTTTGGATATCCAGGTTCCCCCGAAGGTAGTATTCCTGGTTGCCGAGGCCGAAGAAGCCGTCAAGGGCGATACCGTACAGGGTGCAACCAAGTACGTTACCACCGAGACCGGTCTGAAGGTCCGCGTTCCCATCTTCATCAAGCAAGGTGAAAAGATCAGGGTCAACACCGAGACCAGAGAGTATCTGGAACGGGTCAACAGCTAGATCCCACCCATCACAGATGAGCCTCCACGCTTCGGCATGGAGGCCTTTTTTATTACTTGTGCCACAACAGTTCCATCATATGGAACACGCTTACTGTTTCTTCATTCTTTCCTGTTGGTTTCATTCAACCTTTTTTTTTGTCATATTCCGACATCAGTGAAAAAATAGTGCTAAAAAATGACTAAACAGTCATTGCAGATTCCAAAAATCCTGTCACACTGTATATGCAGGCTGTGTCAGAGGTTGCCATAAGGAGCACTGGCAATCTTGGAATAGGCTTGTTCTGGAAACCCCAGATTTTTTGAGCAACCCAAATCACTGGGAAATACAAAAGGAGAGTATGTACATGAAAGGAAAGCATTTCTTGATCCTCGCCCTCGCAATCCTGATGCTGGTACCAAGTTTCATCTTTGCCCAGCCCGCAGCGGAAGAGAGCAAAGAGTCCACCATGCGCCTCGCTTGGTGGGGAAACCCGACCCGCGACGAACGCACCTACAAGGCTGTGGAGATGTTCCAGGCCGCCTATCCTGAAATTACCATCGAGACAGAGACCACCGGTTGGGGTGGCTACTGGGACAAGATGAACACCCAGGCAGCAGCTGGCAGTCTTCCTGATCTGATGCAGCACGACTATGCATACATGCTGCAGTGGGTACAGCGCAATCAGCTCGCAGACCTCACCCCCTATGTCCAGAAAGGCATCATCGATCTGTCCAAGATCAATGAGTCCTTCCTCTCAGGCGGAAGGGTTGACGGCAAGCTCTATGGCATCAGCCTCGGAACAAACGCCGTGTGTCTGACCTATGACCCGGCAGTATTGGCCAAAGCAGGTATTGCAGAACCCGACTCCACCACCTGGACGTGGGCAGACTTTGAACGCATCGCTCTCGAGATTTATCGCAAGACCGGTGTGCAGACCATCCCCTTCTTCACCACCGATCCGAAGGTAGGTTTCGACAACATGATCCGCCAGACCGGCAAGGCCACCTACGGCAAGACCGGCCTCGGATTCACCGATCCCTCTGTGCTGCGCGAGTTCTATGCCATCCAGCTCAGACTGCTCGATGCCGGCGCCTTGATCAGACCCGAGATTGCGTTTGTTTCCGTCTCCCCCGAAGAGGGTGCGTTTGCCAAGGGACAATCATGGGTTGAATTCATCTGGTCCAACCAGTATGTTTCCACACAGGCTGCTGCAAAGCGTCCGCTCAAGCTGGCTCTGCTTCCCAACATCAAGGGAGCAACGGCTAAGGGTACCTTCCTCAAGCCCTCGATGTTCTTCTCCATTCCCGCGAGTGCAGAGAATCCCGAAGCTGCAGCGAAGTTCCTCAACTACTTCCTCAACGACATCAGCGTCAACGACTTCTTGATGGGCGAACGTGGCGTTCCCATCCCCGATGATGTCCGCGAGCACATGGCGACCATGGTAGATCCGATCAACAAGCAGATCTTCGAGTACATCAGCCTTGCTTCCAAGAATGCAGGCCCGATCGATGCTCCCGATCCGGCTGGAAGTGGTGAGTTCCTCAAGATGGTCCGTGACGTTACCCAGGAGATCCTTCTTAAGAGAGTCTCTCTCGATGAGGGTGTATCCCGGCTCATGACTCGTGGCAATCAGATTCTCAAATAGCCACTCACCTGTTCATAGGGAGGCCTGCCAACCGGTAGGTCTCCCTTCGCAGCTCAGTTCACCCTCTTTCAAGGAGACCGTATGAAGCAGCTCTCAGCACGTAAAAGAGCCTGGATGGAAGACTTCTCCGGCTATGCCTTCATCAGCCCATGGCTGATAGGGTTCTTTGCATTTTCCATCATCCCCATCCTCTTCTCTCTCTACTACTCCTTCACCAAGTATGACATTCTTGGTGACCCGGTATTCAACGGTCTTGAAAACTTTCGGACCATGGCCACTGACGAGCTTTTCTGGCAGTCGCTGAAGGTCACCTTCTTCTATGCCTTTGTATCAGTGCCTCTCAGGTTGATCTTTGCCTTCTTTGTGGCAATGCTCTTCAACCGTGGCACTCGTGCCATCCGTATCTATCAGGCCATCTATTATGTACCTTCCTTAGTGGGAGGATCCATCGCTGTTGCAGTCATGTGGAGAAGGCTCTTCATGGCGGACGGAGCATTGAATGCCGCTCTTGCCAAGGTCGGCATCGTCACCGATGTCTCTTGGATCGGAGATCCCGATACCGCAATCTGGACACTGATCATCCTTGCCATCTGGCAGTTCGGCTCCTCGATGCTCATCTTTTTGGCCGGACTCAGACAAATACCCAAAGAACTCTATGAGGCAGCATCCATTGACGGTGCTGGTTCTCTGAGAAAATTCAGCCACATCACGGTCCCT
>JAAYQY010000171.1 GCA_012519125.1 Spirochaetales bacterium | reverse complement strand
TGGCAAGCTCGGGAAGGATGATTTCCAGCATGCCGGTGATGCGCAAATACTGAAGCCCTTTGTCCGGATGGCTTGAGCCTATGAGTTTGAACAACTCCTCGCGGATCCGTTCTGCACTTACCTTTGCCAAGGTGTGCTTCAGATGGGTGATGGCTTTGAGTGTTTGCTCTTCAATCGTGAAGTCGAGCTTTGCTGCTATCCTGCAAGCCCTGAGCATGCGCAGTGCATCTTCTCCGAAACGTTGCTCAGGTTCCCCAATGGCCCTGATCGTTCTCTTCTTCAGGTCTTCCATGCCCCCATTCAGATCGATGATGCTTCCATCGGAACAATCTACTGCAAAAGCATTGATCGTGAAGTCCCTTCGCTTCAGATCTTCTGCGAGGTTTCGCACATAGGTCACCGAGCTGGGGTGCCTACCGTCAAGATAGTCTCCTTCACTGCGGAAGGTGGTTACTTCGAAACTTTGTTTTTCAAAGTGTACGGTGACCGTCCCATGGTCGATGCCGGTGGGAATCACTTGGCGGAACAGTGAAATGACCTGTTCTGGAAGGGCATCGGTGGTGAAATCGTAGTCTTCGCACCTCTTTCCCAGCAGATGGTCGCGCACAGCTCCTCCCACGATGTAGAGGGAGAATCCTGAATTAGTGAACCTTTTGGCAAACCGTTGGATAACGGGTGGGATGGGGAACATGTGCATACTCAGACAGTAGCGTGACAAAGAGAGAAGGTCAACGGGAAAAACCCGCCCTGAAGGTTGTCATTTGAGGCCATTATGAATAGAATGGCAGTCATGCGATTGCATAGATGCGAGGAGTAAGTATGTTTCGTCCAGTAACTACCAAAGTGGATTTCCCTCAGATGGAAGAGAATGTTCTGTCCTTTTGGCAGACAGAGGATATTTTCAAGAAATCAATCGAAACGAGGTCCGAAGAGAACGAATATGTGTTCTATGACGGCCCTCCGTTTGCCACCGGCCTTCCTCATTTCGGCCACTTGGTTCCTGGAACCATCAAGGATGCCATTCCCCGCTATCAGACCATGAAGGGCAAGCGTGTCCGACGTGGCTTCGGATGGGACTGCCATGGGCTTCCCGTTGAATATGAGATGGAAAAGTCGCTGGGCATCAGCGGCTACTCAAACGTGGTGAATTACGGGGTAGCAAAGTTCAACGAGCAATGCCGATCCATCGTGTTGCGCTATAGCAGCGAGTGGCAGACCACCATCAACCGGATGGGTCGCTGGGTCGACTGGGAGCATGGCTATCGCACCATGGACACCGATTACATGGAATCCATCTGGTGGGTGTTCAAGACACTCTATGAGAAGGGCTTCATCTATGAAGGGTATAATATCCTTCCGTACAGCCCTGCGTTGGCGAGCCCGCTTTCCAACTTCGAGGTCAACCTCGGGGGGTATCAGGATGTGATCGACCAGGCCGTCACCGTGCGTTTTGCCGTTGATGGGCAGAAGGACACGTACTTCCTTGCCTGGACAACCACGCCTTGGACATTGCCCTCCAACCTTGCTCTTGCGTTCGGACCGGATATCGACTATGTGAAGGTGCACGACAAGACCGACAACAACTACTACATCTTGGGGAAAGGCCGTCTGGAGCACTACTACAAGGATGCCTCAACCTATGAGATAGTGGATGAGCAAAAAGGTTCCTTTTACAAGGGCATGCGCTATCAGCCGCTCTTCCCCTACTTTGCCTCCCTCAAGGAGCAGGGTGCCTTCGTCTGTGTAAACGGTGACTATGTCACCACCGAAGATGGCTGCGGCATCGTTCATACCGCTCCCGGTTTTGGTGAGGATGACTACCAGGTGCTTAAGGGCATGGGAATTCCGGTAGTGTGCCCGGTTGACGAGGAGTGCAAGTTCACCGGCGAGGTACCCGATTTCCAAGGTCGTTTCGTGAAGGATACAGACAAGGATATCATCGCCTATCTGAAGGAACACGGGCTGTTGGTCAAGCGGGAGAACTTCCTGCACCCCTATCCCTTCTGTTATCGCACCAAGAAACCGTTGATCTACCGCGCTTTGAGCTGCTGGTTCGTCAATGTGGAGAAGATAAAGGCTTCGATGCTTTCTGCCAATGAGCAGATCACCTGGGTTCCGGAACACCTGAAAGCTGGCCGTTTCGGCAAGTGGCTGGAAGGCGCGCGGGATTGGGCCATCAGCCGCAACCGGTTCTGGGGCAACCCGATTCCCATCTGGAAGTGCGACGGCAGCGAATACCTTGAAGTTATTGGCAGCCGCGCCGAGCTGGAAGAGAAATGCGGGCAGAAGGTTGATGACCTGCACAAGCACTTCATCGACGACCTCACCTGGCCAAGCCCCGACGGCAAGGGTACCATGCGTCGCATCGGTGATGTCCTCGACTGCTGGTTCGAATCCGGATCCATGCCCTATGCACAGCTGCACTATCCGTTTGAGAACAAGGAGTATTTTGAGAGCCACTTCCCTGCGGATTTCATCTGTGAGGGACTTGACCAGACTCGTGGATGGTTCTACACACTTACCGTCATTGCTGCAGGCTTGTGGGATAAACCCGCATTCACCCACTGCATCACCAACGGTATCGTGCTGAATGCAGAGGGCAAGAAGCTCAGCAAGAGTGAACGCAACTATACCGATCCCATGGAAATCGTAGGCCAGTATGGTGCCGACTCGTTGCGCTTTGCCCTGATGAACTCTGCGGTCGTTCGGGCGGAAGACCTGAAGTTCAGTGAGGAAACGGTCAAAGATGTCCTCAAGACATTGATCATCCCCTTGTGGAATGCCTATTCGTTCTTTGTCACCTATGCGAACATCGATGGCTATGTGCCTTCCGAGACCGCCTATGAGGATCTCACCAACCCGATGGATCGCTGGATCACCAGTGCTACACAACGCTTCGTGCAGGAAGTGACATCCGCATTTGATGCTTACGATATCCAGAAAGCCTGCTCGTTCTTTGTTCCTTTCATTGATGAGCTGAACAACTGGTATATCCGCCGCAGCCGCAGGCGGTTCTGGAAAGGTGAGAATGATACGGACAAGAAACAGGCATATGATACCCTGTACAAGGTCTTGTTGACCTTCATCAAGGTTGCTGCCCCGATCATCCCGTTCACCACCGAGGATATCTACCAGAACCTCAAGACTGAGGCAATGGATGAGAGCGTCCACCTCTGCATGTATCCTGAGTATCAGGAAGATGAGCGTGACTTCACCTTGGAAAGAGAGATGACCCTTACCCAGAAGGCAATTGCCATGGGCCGGGCTCTCAGAGCTTCAAACAACCTGAAGATTCGTCAGCCGCTGCAGAAGCTCTTTTTGGTGGACCGGGAAACTGAGGAACGTGAGATCCTGGGGAAGATGGAGAGCATCATAGCCGAAGAGCTCAATGTGAAGGAAGTGCACCTCGAGCAGGACGAAAGCGCCCTGGTCAGCTACAGCGCCAAGGCAAACTTCAAGGTCCTTGGCAGCAAACTCGGCAAGGATATGAAGGAAGTGGCTTCCCACATTGCCGATCTTTCAGGTTCGGTCATCGCTTCCATCTTGGATGGCAACGACCATCTTGTCACCTACTCAAACGGTGAGATATCCATCAGCAAGGATGAGATCATCGTGCAGAGGACGGAGATGGAAGGGGTGAAAGTGCTCAACGAAGGTTCGTTGACTGTTGGTTTTGACACCAAGGTCACCGAAGCCCTGCTTGAGGAAGGCATTGCCCGTGACATTGTCCGTTCCATCCAGAACCTGCGCAAGGAGAGTGGCTTTGAGGTCTCAGACCGGATCAGGCTCACCTATGACGGCGATGAAGTGGTTGTGCGTGTCTTTGAGAACTTTGGACAGACGATTGCAAAAGAAACGTTGTCCAATTCAGTATCCTTCAGTACACTGGAGGGAGATGGGTTTGATTGTGGGGATCATATCGTGAGGTTGCGTGTAGAGAAGGATTAGGTTCATGAGCAGATGTTTCAGGTTTGCTTCGTCTCTTGCCCTTGCTGTTGTGTTTCTCAGTTCTTGTGCTACCACGAGGGCCCCGAAAGTTCCGTACTTCGACTTCCAGGCGATGGGAGAAGAAGGGGTGATTGTTGTCACGGTGGATGCTGTGAAGGAACAGGAGATGGTCGCCTTGGCCTTTTCCGATCTTGAGGAGTTCGCAAGGCGCGCAGAGCGGGTTTCCCTTTCGCTCAGACCTTCATCATCTGCTTACCCGCTGGAGATGGAATCGATCGAGGCCTATGGGGTGGTCAAGGGAGACTATCCCAAGTTCCTGATCAATACCGGCATGATGTATGCATCTGAGTTGGGCAGGCAGACCACCAAGGACGGACTGTCCTACTTCTCCCAGAAGGAAGGACTGGTCTCCTTGCATGCACCGAAGAATGACACACTGCTTTTTACCAATGCTTCGTATGAGAAGGCCTATGAGCGTTTTGCCTCGAAACAAACGCTCATCGACCTGGAAACAGCCCTCTCCATGGCCGATGCATCCATTGCAGTGTATGCTTTGGAACCGAACACGTTCTTTGATCTGGGACTCGATCTTCCTGAGACGGTTATCACCCAAGCCAAGGTGATGCTGCTGTTGATCAACCAGAACGAGAATGGGCAGTACAGCCTTGATGCCTTCATCACGATGGATACTCCGAAGCTTGCCAATACGTTGTCGCAGATGGTGAGGACCGGACACCTTGCACGCTTGAAGCGGGAGAAGGTTCCGTACAAGATTTCCGACCTGATGAAGATGTTCTTGATAGAAGATGATCTGGTAACGATCAAACATATGGATTTGGGCGAAGAGCAGATGGCGCTCTTGAGAAAGAGCCTCACCGGATTGCTGTAAGCCATAGAGGAGAAACCAAGCGATGCCTTCCTACGAATATGAGTGCCAATTGTGCAAGGCGCACGTGGAGTTGGTCCAGTCTCTGGACAAGCATGAGGCCCCTGCCATCTGTCCTTCCTGCAACATGAAACACACGATGACCCGGGTGAATATTCCCTCTTCGTCCATTCCCGTACAGGAGTCAACACCTGTGGAAACGACGAAGGAGTAAGGTTGTGGAAATGAAACAGAAGAGAATCCTTACCGGAGACAGAACAACCGGTAAATTGCATCTTGGCCACTATGTAGGCTCTCTGAAGAGCAGGGTGGAGTTGCAGGACACCTACGATACATTCATTCTGCTTGCGGATGTTCAGGCCCTTACCACGCATTTCGAACATCCCGAGCTGATCAACAGTAGCATCTACGATGTAGCCATCGATAACCTTTCGGTCGGACTCGATCCTGAGAAGGTTACCTTGGTGCAGCAGAGTCAGATCACATCGATTGCAGAGCTTACTGTCTTCTACTCCATGATTGTAACGGTGAACCAACTGAGGCACAATCCTACGATCAAGACTGAGGCGAAGAACTACGGCTACGCTGACCTGACCTATGGCTTTCTCGGGTATCCGGTGAGCCAGACTGCAGACATCACCTTCTGCAACGCTGACTTGGTTCCCGTAGGGGAGGACCAGGTTCCTCACATTGAGTTGGCCCGCAAGATCGTGCGCAAGTTCAATGATATGTACGGTACCTCCATCGTGGAGCCACAGGCCAAGCTCAGTGCAGTTGGTCGGCTCAGCGGACTGGACGGCAATGCAAAGATGGGCAAGAGCCTCGGAAACGCAATCTACCTTTCCGATTCCCCCGAGACGGTATGGGAACGCGTACGCAACGCTGTCACCGACCCTGCCCGCATTACGGTGAAGATTCCCGGAACTCCGGAAATCTGCAATGTCTACAAGTATCACTGTGTGTTCAATCCTGATGAGAAGGACGATATTGCCGATCGCTGTCGTAATGCCCAGATTGGCTGTGTAGCCTGCAAGAAGCGGCTCAACGAGGTGCTGAACGCATTGCTTGACCCGATTCGCGAGAGGCGCGCCTACTATGATGCTCACCGACCTCTAGTCAGGGAATTGATCATGGACGGCACGAGAAGGGCAAATGAAGTGGGCAACGCCAACCTTCATGACATCAAGGAAAAGATGCACGTCCTGATTTGATTCACGTATCCGCCGCCTTATGAAACCCATCACCTTGAGACGCTTCTGGTGATGGGTTTTTCTGTGGAGCATGTGCAGAAAATCGCAAGAACCTTTCCTTTGAAGCAAGACAAACCGATGCTATACTCGTAGTGGGTGGATACTCTGCTCTAATTTGTGCTCAAAGGAGACTGTCATGAAAAAACTCTCTGTTCTGTTTCTGCTTGCCTTGTTGCTTCCCCTCGGCTTGTTTGCCGCAGGAAAGCAAGAAGCCCCAGCCCCTGCTGCCCCTACGGTGGTGGAGGAGATCAGCCATGATGAACTGGTTGCACGTGCAAAAGAGGAAGGAAAAGTCG
>JAAYQY010000170.1 GCA_012519125.1 Spirochaetales bacterium | reverse complement strand
TGGAGAGAAGCCGTTGGACGTGTTTCTCAAAGCCTTGGAAAATGTGAAGCCTGTCGTAGAGGTAAAGAGCCGCCGTGTCGGTGGTGCCACCTACCAGGTTCCCGTCGAGATTCGTGACAATCGCCGTGAGGCATTGGCAATGCGTTGGATCATCACTGCAGCTCGCAACCGCAATGGTCGCAGCATGGCTGAGAAGCTTGGTGCAGAGATGCTGGATGCTTTCCAGAACACTGGTTCCGCCTTCAAGAAGAAGGAAGATACCCACAGAATGGCCGAAGCCAACAAGGCTTTCAGTCACTACCGCTGGTAGAACCAAAACAGATGAAAAACCGGCTTTTTCTTACGAAAGGGTCGGTTTTTCTTTATCTTTATGGAATTAGTCTGCATCGCTTGACATAAAAAGTGCTTTCGCATATAGTGCTTAAGGTGTCCGCATAGGTATACCCATGCGGTGCTATGAAGAGCCAAACCGATTATTGCAGAAGCAATGATAAGGTGGTTTCAGGCAGTACGAAGTTTTTTATAAAACTTATACTATGTCGTCAGGGTGGATTCTCCAGACCTGCCGACCTCTGGAATCCTCTTATGAATTTGTTTCCCCATAATTAGTTTGTCTCAATAGGAATGGTAAAGGCTTTGGGCCTTTATGAGCACATATTAATTATTTTTTGTGACAGTCAAAGAAACGTCACAAGGAGGAAATGATGGCAAAAGAGAAATTTCAGAGGACGAAGCCACACGTAAACGTAGGAACCATCGGTCACGTTGACCATGGCAAGACTACCCTTACCGCCGCAATTACCATGCATTGTGCAAAGCTGTTTGGCGACAAGGCTCTTAACTACGACTTAATTGACAACGCCCCTGAGGAAAAAGAGCGTGGTATCACCATCAACACCAGACACGTTGAGTATCAGTCCACCAATAGGCACTATGCTCACGTTGACTGCCCGGGACACGCTGACTACATCAAGAACATGATCACCGGTGCTGCACAGATGGACGGCGCCATCATCGTCGTTGCAGCAACTGACGGTGCCATGGCACAGACGAAGGAGCACATCCTTCTTGCTCGCCAGGTTGGTGTACCCTGCCTCGTTGTATTCATCAACAAGTGTGACCAGGTTGACGATCCCGAATTGATCGACCTCGTTGAGGAAGAGATGCGCGACCTGCTTCGCGAGTACGGCTTTGACGGCGACAATGCTCCTGTCATCCGCGGTAGTGCCTATGAGGCCATGACCCAGCCGGACAACCCCGAAGCAACCAAGTGCCTTGACGAACTGCTTGATGCTATGGATACCTTCATTCCGCTTCCGGAGCGCGCTGTTGATCAGGCCTTCCTGATGCCGATTGAAGACATCTTCTCCATCTCCGGTCGTGGTACTGTTGTTACCGGTCGTATCGAACGCGGTATCATCAAGGTCAACGAACCCGCTTCCATCGTCGGTATCCGCGAAACCCGCGACACCGTCGTAACCGGCGTTGAAATGTTCAACAAGCTGCTCGACGAAGGTCAGGCTGGTGACAACATCGGAGCACTGCTCCGCGGTGTTGACAAGAAGGACGTTGTTCGCGGCCAGGTTCTGGCAAAGCCCAAGTCCATCCAGCCCCACGCCAAGTTCCTTGGTACCGTATACGTACTGAGCAAGGACGAAGGTGGCCGTCACTCACCGTTCTTTGGTGGCTACCGCCCGCAGTTCTATTTCCGCACCACTGACATCACTGGTACGGTAAACCTGCCCGAAGGCAAGCAGATGGTTCTGCCTGGTGACCACACTGATATCATCGTTGAGCTCATTCACCCTGTCGCCATGGACAAGGGACTCCGCTTCGCTATCCGCGAGGGTGGTAGGACCGTTGCTTCTGGCCAGGTTACCGAGATTGTCGAGTGATTTTTTTACGAATGTCTTGCCATCATTGCTGATGATGGCAAGGCCCGTTTTTTGGAGGAATAATGGCTAAAGAAAGAATTCGAGTAAGGTTGAGAGGCTTTGATATTGAGCTGGTTGAGCAGAGCTCCAAAGCTATCGTTGAAACTGTTGTCAGGGCTGGTGCCACTGTATCAGGTCCTGTTCCTCTCCCGACTCGTGTCAATAAGTACACTGTCCTGAGATCGCCCTTTGTCAATAAGAAGTCTCGCGAGCAGTTCGAGATGAGAACCCACAAAAGGTTGATTGACATTTTGGATCCTACATCAAAAGTCATGGATGCCCTCATGAAGCTTGAGCTCCCTGCCGGTGTGGATGTAGAGATTAAACAGTAAGAGAGTTGAGGTAAGAGATGTTAGGGCTTATCGGCAAAAAAGTTGGAATGACACAGGTGTTTGATGCGCAAGGCAGACTGACACCAGTGACTGTAATAAAAATTGAGGGCAATGTTGTTGTCACGGAACGTACCGAGGAAAAGAATGGCTACGAAGCCACCGTCCTGGGCACCGGCGACAAGAAGAAAAGCACTATCACCAAGCCATATGCTGGCCAGTTCAAGGAAGTATGTGAACCGAAGCAGCATGTCATTGAGTTCCGCGATTACGAGAAGGAAGTCAAAGTCGGCGAAGTGTTGGGCGTGGATATATTCAAGGACATCTCCTTTGTGGATGTTACCGGAACCTCGAAAGGCAAGGGTTATGCTGGTGGTATGAAGCGTCATGGCTTTAGCGGTGGACGCGCCACTCACGGCTCCAAGTTCCATCGTGATATCGGTGGTACTGCAATGTCTTCCAGCCCTGCCCGCACGTTCAAGGGTACCCGGATGGCTGGCCACATGGGTAATGAGAGGACGACGGTACAGAACCTGAAGGTCGTCCGTGTCGATGAAGAGATGCAGGTCCTTATGGTTAAGGGTGCAATCCCTGGCCCCGCCCAGAGTGTCGTCATCGTCAAGAAAGCGATCAAGAAGTAGGGGCGAGATATATGGAAACCAAAGTCTTTTCTATCGACGGCAGTGAAGTCAGGACCATCGTGTTGAACGACGAAGTCTTCAACAGGGAGGTCAGTGACGGATCCATTTATTATGCCGTAAACAACGAGCTTGCAAACCGCCGCGTCGGTACTGCATGCACGAAGACCCGCGCTGAGGTCCATTACAGCAATGTGAAACCATACAAGCAGAAGGGAACCGGCAATGCACGTGCTGGTGACAAGAAGTCCCCTGTCTGGGTTGGTGGTGGTACGATTTTCGGACCCAAGCCGCGTGATTACAGCTACACGCTTCCCAAGAAGATGAAGAGGCTTGCTATGAAGAGCCTGCTCTCATTGGGCGTGAAAGAAGAACGCCTTGTTGTTGTCGAGGATTTTTCCATCGAGGGCGGCAAGACCAGGGATCTGAACCAGATCATCAAGAATTTCGTCAAGGATGAGACCAGAACCATCCTGATCCTGAAGGATGACGATGAGATGATGCGCCGTGCTGCGAAGAATATTCCGTACCTGCGTGTCCTTTCATACAACAGGCTTTCCGCAAAGGAACTGCTGTATGGGAGAAAGCTCCTGGTTCTGGAAGGTGCCGCTAAGAATCTCAACGATTTCTACGGCGACAAATAAGGGGACCGGAAATGAGAGCAGACCAAGTTATCATTGAGCCCGTACTGAGCGAGAAAACAAATATTGCTCGTGAGGGCGAAATCAAAAAGTACACGTTCAAGGTCCGCATGGACAGCAACAAGTTCCAGATCAAAGCTGCCGTCAAGGAGCTGTTTGGGGTTGAAGTTGCCGATTGCAACGTGATGATTGTGAAGGGCAAGCCTAAGTATTCCCGCGGTAAGGGTGGTAGCATCCTTGGTAACACCGGTGATTGGAAGAAGGCTGTCGTAACCTTGGCCAAGGGTGAAACCATCCAGGCCATCGAAGGCGTATAAGGAGAAGTTGGAACATGGCTCTTAAAACTTACAAGCCCAATACTCCAGGCCTTCGCCAGAAGACCACCTTGGTCTTCAGCGAGCTGACTGCCACCAAGCCTGAGAAGTCCTTGACCATTGGCCTCACCAAGAAGGCAGGTAGGGATACCTTTGGGCGCATCAGCGTTCGCCGTAGAGGCGGCGGCCACAAGCGTGCATATCGTATCATCGATTTCAAGCGCGACAAGTACGGGATCCCCGGTACGGTCAACACAATCGAGTACGATCCGAACCGCAGTGCAAACATCGCTTTGGTATTCTATGCCGATGGTGAGAAGCGCTACATGATCGCTCCCAAGGGCCTGACAGTCGGTACGACCGTCATCAGTGGACCTGATGCCCCCATCCAGAGCGGAAATGCTCTTCCTTTGAAGAACATTCCTCTCGGTCTGATGGTGCACAACGTCGAGCTTACGCTCGGTCGCGGTGGTCAGCTGGTTCGCAGTGCTGGTCTGGGTGCAACGCTGGTTGCCAAGGAAGGGGACTATGTCACCCTCCGCCTCCCCTCTGGTGAGATGAGAATGGTGTTCGGCGAATGCTACGCTACCCTCGGGCAGCTCGGCAACGAAGATCACATGAACGTCAGCCTCGGAAAGGCCGGTGCAAGTCGCCATCTTGGAAGAAGGCCGAAGGTTCGTGGTGTTGCGATGAACCCGGTCGATCACCCGCATGGTGGTGGTGAAGGCAAGACCGCAGCAGGACCCAACCCTGTTACCCCATGGGGTAAGCCGACCAAGGGTGGAAAGACCCGATCCAAGAAGAAACCTTCCGGTGCATTCATCGTCAAGAAGCGGAAGTAGGAGTAGAAAGTGGCTAGATCAATCAAGAAAGGTCCTTTTATTGAGAAGAAACTGTATAAGAGGATTCAAGAGTCTCTAAAGACGAATCAGAAGCAGATGATCAAGACTTATTCCCGCTGTTCTACGATCATCCCTGAAATGGTGGGATTCACGATTTCCGTGTACAACGGAAAGACCTGGATTCCTGTATATGTTACGGAAAACCTGGTTGGACACAAGCTCGGCGAGTTTGCTCCTACCAGAATCTTCCGCGGGCACGCTTCCGACAAGAAGGTCGGTTAAGAGATGGGTACTAATATGGAAGAAAAGAAAGGTTATTCAGCGACTGCCAAGTATCTGATGGTATCTCCTTCCAAGGTTCGCCCCGTCGCCAATCTTGTTCGGAATAAGTCGTATGTGGAAGCAGTTGCAATTCTTGAGGCCATGCCCCAGAAGGGATCAAACCTGATCCTGAAGGTATTGCAATCCGCTTGTGCAAATGCACTTGATCAGAACAAGAAGCTCGATGAAGAGAACCTTGTGGTCAAGGAATTGCAGGTTAACGAGGGTCCGAGGCTCAAGAGAGTCTGGCCGAGATCCCATGGAAGACGGGATATTCTGCTTAAGAGGATGTCACACATTACCGTCGTCGTTGACGAAAAAGCAAGCGTGAGGAAATAAATGGGCCAGAAAGTTAATCCTATTGGACTCCGTCTTGGAGTCAACAAGACCTGGAAGTCCAAGTGGTATGTGGACCCCAGGGAGTATGCGGACACCCTGCATGAAGACCTGAAGCTGAGAAAGGCTTTGGTGGAATGCCCGGAAGTCCAGGGCGCTGAGATTTCGGATGTGGAAATCATTCGTAAGCCCCAGCGCATCACGATCGTGATCACAACCAGCCGCCCCGGCATCATCATCGGAAGCAAGGGTGCAAATGTTGAGAAGCTTGGTGCACGCCTGCAGAAGCTTTCCAACAAGAAGGTACAGATCAAGATCAAGGAGATCAAAAAGCCTGAGGCTGACGCCCAGCTGATCGCCATGAACGTTGCCAAGCAGCTCATGTCCCGCGGTTCTTTCCGCAGAGCAATGAAGACTGCTGTTTCCAAGGCAATCCAGAGTGGTGCCCAGGGTGTTAAGATCCGGCTCTCCGGTCGTATCGGTGGTGCAGAAATTGCACGCTCTGAGTGGATGAAGGAAGGACGCGTTCCTCTTCATACCCTTCGCAGCGACATCGATTACGGATTTACCACGGCAAACACTACCTTTGGTGTCATCGGCGTCAAGGTTTGGGTTTTCAATGGTGAGATCTACGATCGTGCAGTCAAAGAAGACGCCGGTGGGCTGGTAAGAAAGCCCAGCAAGAGCGAAGGCGTTGAGGCAAGGAGTTAGTAGGCCATGCTTAGTCCAAAGAGAATCAAATACAGAAAGAGGCAGCGTGGTACCACCGATGGTGTTGCACACCGCGGTAATACCATTGCTTTCGGTGAGTTCGCTTTGCTCGCGCTTGAGCCGAAGTGGATAACCAACCGCCAGATTGAGGCAGCTCGTATCGCCATGACCCGTCACATCAAGCGTGGTGGTAAGGTTTGGATCAGGATTTTCCCTGACATGCCCTACACCAAGAAGCCTGCTGAAACCAGACAGGGTAACGGTAAGGGTTCCCCCGAAGGCTGGGTGGCCGTGGTGAAGACCGGTGCTGTGATGTTCGAGATGGGTGGCGTAAGCGAAGAATTGGCCCGTGAAGCATTGGCACTTGCAGCGTCAAAGCTTCCGATCAAGACGAAGTTTGTCGCCAGAAGGGAAGTGGAGTAAGAGTATGAAGAATTCATATACAGATTTAACCCTTGATGAGCTGGTAGCCAAGAAGGAACAACTTCATAAGGAGTACTTTGACCTTCGCATGGGCAGAGTGCTCGGGCATGTGGAGAATCCGCTGGCTGTTCGTACCATCAGGAGGAACATCGCTCGTGTGAATACCCGCATTCGCGAATATGAGCTCGGAATCCGGAAAGCGGCAAAGTAAGGGAGAGCGATTCAGATGGAAGTTAACAAGAAAAGTTTTACCGGCCAGGTGGTCAGTGACAAGATGGATAAGACGATTGTCGTCGCCATCTCCTCCAGAAGACTGCATCCCCTGTACAAGAAGTATGTGACCACCACCAAAAAGGTGAAGGCACATGATGAACGCAACGAGGCCAATATCGGCGACACTGTGCGTGTTGTTGAAAGCCGCCACATCAGCAAAGATAAGTGCTGGCGTCTCGTGCAGATCGTCGAGCGCGCTCGGTAATAGGAGAAAGACGATATGGTACAGATGCAGACGTATTTGAATGTAGCGGACAACAGTGGTGCCAAGCAGGTGCAGTGCATCAAAGTTCTTGGCGGTAGCCACCGGTATGTAGCCGGCGTTGGTGATATCATCGTCGTTGCTGTGAAGAACGCACTGCCCCACGGCGCCATCAAGAAAGGTGACGTCATGAAGGCCGTAATTGTTCGTACGAAGAAGGAATACCGCAGACCTGACGGTACCTATATCAGGTTCGATGACAACGCATGCGTTATTATCGATGCCAACAATAACCCGCGCGGTAAGCGCATCTTCGGGCCCGTAGCAAGAGAGCTGCGTGACAAGTACATGAAGATCGTTTCTCTCGCGCCGGAAGTGTTGTAGGAGTGTGTGCACATGAAGCTTAAAAAGAACGACACCGTATTGATTATTGCAGGTAAGGACAAAGGAAAGACCGGCAAGATCGTTAAGGTAGACCGTGAGAAAGAAAGGGTCGTCGTCCAGGGTGCCAACATGGTCAAGAAGACCATGAAAAAGAAGAATCCGCAGGATAAGGGCGGCATTATGGAAATTGAGGCAGCAGTGCACATTTCCAATGTTGCGTACGTCACCAGCAAGGGTGAGCCTACCAGGATCGGGTACAAGTTTGATGAAAGCGGCAAGAAAGTCCGCTATGCCAAGAAAACCGGGGAAGTAATCTAATGGAAAAATTTGTACCAAACCTCAAAACTAAATACCTCGAGACAGTAGCTCCGGCTCTGTTCAAGGAACTTGGCTATTCCTCCAAGATGCAGGTCCCTGCCCTCGAAAAGATTGTCGTCAGTGTTGGTGTCGGTGAAGCTATTGTCAACAAGAAGCTTCTCGATGCAGCGGTGAAGGAACTTGAGCAGATCACCGGCCAGCATGTACTGAAGACCAAGGCCAGAAAGTCCATTGCTAACTTCAAGGTCCGTGAGGGTCAGGAAATTGGCGCCATGGTTACCCTTCGCGGTGACAATATGTGGTTTTTCCTGGAGAGGCTGATCAGTATCGCCCTTCCCCGTGTCAAGGACTTCAAGGGTGTAAAGCCCAATGCCTTTGATGGTCATGGAAACTATTCGCTTGGCGTTACCGAGCAGATTATTTTCCCGGAAATCGACTTCGATAAAATCGAGCGTGTCAGCGGCTTTAACATCGCCATTGTAACGACCGCGAAGACCGATGAAGAAGGCTACGCCCTGCTTGCAAAGCTTGGCATGCCCTTCAGCAAATAAGGGTGGAGACATATGGCAAAGAAATCAATGATCGTAAAGGCCAATCGGGAGCCCAAGTTCAGTACCAGACACGTCAATCGCTGCAGAGTTTGTGGCAGACCCCGTGGCTATATGCGCCAGTTCGATATGTGCAGGATCTGCTTCCGCAAATTGGCAAGTGAAGGCCAGATTCCTGGTGTTACCAAATCCAGTTGGTAGGAGAGAAAAATGGCTGTAAGTGATCCAGTTGCTGATATGCTGACCAAAATCAGAAATGCTAGTTTGGCTAAGCATGAGAAAGTAGATATTTCCACTTCGAAGATGAAGCTTCAGATCGTCAAGATTCTGAAGAATGAAGGGTATATCAAGAACTTCAAGAAGGTCACCAAGGATGGGATTTCCTATATCCGCGTCTTCTTGAAGTATGATGAAACGCAAGGTCCTGTATTGCACGGGATTGAACGCATTTCCACTCCCGGCCGCCGGATTTATACCGGTTATCGGGATATGCCCCGTGTGTACAACGGACATGGTGTCGTTGTAGTCTCCACTTCTACTGGTATCATCACCGGTAAGAAGGCGACTGAGAACAAGGTCGGTGGTGAGCTGATCTGCTCTATTTGGTAAGGTGGTAAGAAATGTCCAGAATTGGAAAATTGCCGATCACAGTACCGCAAGGGGTCAAGGTTGCCATCGCCGATGGTGTCATCAATGTTGAAGGTCCCAAGGGAAAGCTGAACTGCCCGACCCGTCCTGAAGTGGTTATCGCCATCGAAGGTTCGGAGATTACGGTTCAGCCCAAGGATGAGTCCAAGGAAGCCAATAGCTTCCAGGGTCTCTACCGCCAGCTGATCAACAACATGGTCATTGGAGTCTCCCAGGGATATTCCAGGACTTTGCTGATCAATGGTGTTGGATATCGTGCCGACCTGAAGGGTGACCTGTTGACACTTAACCTTGGATACTCCACTTTGGTCGAAGTGAAGCTTCCTGAGGGAATCACTGCTACGCTGGAGAACCCGAACAAGGTTACCCTCAGTGGCATTGATAAGCAGCGTGTTGGTCAGACTTGTGCTGAGATTCGCTCTCTCCGTCGTCCCGAGCCGTATAAGGGCAAGGGTATCCGGTATGAGAACGAGGTCATCCGCCGCAAGGCCGGTAAGACCGCTTCGGCAAAGAAATAGTGGGTAGGTAAGAAAGATGAATAGAGTAATCGATAAGAGAAAGAAGCTTGCTCGGCGAAAGCATCACATTCGCAAGAATCTCTCCGGCACTGCCAGCAGGCCGAGAATGAGCGTTTTCCGCAGCAACTCCCACATGTATGTTCAGGTCATCGACGATGTAGCAGGCAGCACTCTTGTTGCAGCCAGCACCATGGAAGGTGAACTGAAGGGCTTGAAGAACACGGTTGCTGATGCTGCAAAGCTTGGGGAGACCATTGGAAAGAGAATGCTTGAGAAGAACATCGATACTTGTGTGTTCGACCGCAATGGCTATCTGTTCCACGGCATTGTCAAGGGCATCGCTGACGGCGCACGCAAAGCCGGCGTCAAGTTCTAGGGGGAAACTGTGGAAAGATCAAGAGATAGAGATAAAGACAGAAACGACGGGTACGTAGAGAAGCTGATCAAGCTCAATCGCGTTGCCAAGGTTGTCAAGGGTGGTAGAAGGTTCTCCTTCTCCGCACTGGTTGTTGTAGGTGATCAGAATGGCAAGGTCGGATATGGATTCGGCAAGGCCAATGATGTCACCGAGGCAATCCGCAAAGCCGTCGATCGCGCTAAGGCTAATATGATCGTAGTTCCCGTGAAGAAGACTTCCATTCCTCATGAGATCGTGGGCAATTACAAGAGCGCCAGTGTGCTGCTCAAGCCCGCAGTTCCCGGTACTGGTGTCATCGCCGGTGGGGCTGTGCGTGCTATCTGTGATGCATGTGGTATCAACGACATCCTGAGCAAGTCTCTGGGTTCGAAGAACTCCATCAACACGGTGAAGGCTGCCTTTGATGCGCTTGAGCATCTGTTCGATGCGAAGGTCGTGGCCAAGAATCGGGGCAAGTCCCTGAGTGAGATGTGGGGGTAAGATGATGGCTGAAGCAAAGAAGATCAAGGTAACCCTGGTCAGAGGGCTCTCCGGTACCCTGCCCAAACAGCGCAGGACCGTTAAGGCTCTTGGACTTGGCAAGATTTCCAGCTCGGTTGTACATGATGCCACTCCCGCTAACCTCGGGATGGTCCGTGTAGTTGCACACCTTGTGAAAGTCGAGGAGATGTAAGATGGGACAGATCAATGCACCGAAGGGTGCCAATACCAAAAAAACGATCGTAGGTCGTGGCGCTTCATCGAAGGGTCGCTCCTGCGGTAGGGGTCACGATGGACAGAACTCCCGCTCCGGCGGTGGTGTCCGTCTTGGCTTTGAAGGCGGCCAGATGCCTCTGTACCGCCGTGTCGCAAGAAGGGGTTTCTCGAACAGCGTATTCAAGCAAGAGTATGTGGTCGTGTCCCTCGATGTGATTTCTGCCAACTTCGAAGATGGAGATGTAGTTACCCTCGACGCCCTTAAGGACGCTGGGTTGGTCAAGGGATACGATGCACAGGCAAAAATCCTGAGCAACGGCGAGCTTACCAAGAAGGTAGTCATTGACGGACTGAAGGTTTCCGCAAGCGCAATCGAAAAGATTAAGGCTGCGGGCGGCGAAATCAGATAACAAAGAAGGGCTTTA
>JAAYQY010000016.1 GCA_012519125.1 Spirochaetales bacterium | reverse complement strand
AGGTGCTGGTCGAAGGAGTACGTGCTTACCCCAATCTCCTGCAGATAGATGCGATTGCCAGTCAACAAATAACCTCGCTCAGCGATTCTGATGTTTTGGAGCGTGCGGGTAAGTGTCTTCAGTTCTGTGATGACCGAATAGGTATGGTTCACCATGCGATTGGTTTCAATCGCTTTTTCGGTGAGGGAGAGCTTGATGTACCCGATTGTCAGCAGTGCCATCAGAATAAGAATCAAGGCAATGACAAATCGGCGGGTGAGGCTGTTTTTCTTTTTGATCGAACTACTCCTATTTGGTATCATATCCATATAAGCGCAAGCTGGACAAGAAGTTTCGACAAGCGTTGCGTGCATTTGCTGACGAAAACAGGCTGTTGGAAAACCAACAGCCTGTGGGAATCGAGTGAAAAACCTAAGACCTAGAACACAGAATCCTTGTCGTAGTGATCCATCACGTTGCTCTTGTCGACCAAAACGGAGGGGAGTACCACCGAAGTCGGGGATTTTGCAGTGTGGAAATCTGCACTCTTTCTTCCCTCGGCAACATCGAGGCAGTACATGATCGCATCATAGACCATCGAGGGGTGGTAGGTGGCGGTTGCCTTTACCAGCGGATCGTTGTTCATGATCATCTCATAGGCTGCCTTCGAACCGGCGCCACCAAATACCAGCTTGATGTCCTTGCGGCCGCTCTCCTTGATAGCCTGCAGAACACCAGTCATGACATCGTCATCCTGGCAGAATACAGCGTGGATCTCGGGATACATCTGGATGTAGTTTTCCATCAGTTCGAGGCCCTTCTGTGTCGACCAGTCGGCGAAATCGTAGCTTCTGCCACCAGCGAGGTTGATCAGGGTCGGTTCCTTGGTCATCTCGTCGAAGAAGGCATTCATGCGCTCGCCGTCGATGACGACCGGCATACCACCCATGGCGACGTACTTGGTCAGCTTGTTGGCTTTCATGTAGTCACGCATGAAGATGCCGGAGACCTTGCCCATCTCAGGGTTGTTGCCTGCAAGATTGACATAGCCGAACGTTGTGTCGGTAAGACCACGGTCAACAACGATGCACTTCACGCCAGAAGCGTGGGCTTCCTTCACCACCGGGGTCAGCGGAGCGGACTCGTGGGGGAGGATGACCAGATAATCCATGCCCCAGACCATCAGGTCTTCGACATCGGAAATCTGCTTTGCATAGCCGTCGGCATGCAGAACCTTGAACTCATACTTGCCGGGATACTGCTCTTGCAGTTCCTTGACAGCCTTGTCAGCCCACCAACCGATACCACCGGTCCAACCATGGTCGGGAGAAGGTACTGCGATGCCGATCTTGGGAACACTTGCTTCCTTGGCGCCTTGTGCGAACACCAAGCCAACCGAAAAGACCAAGCAGAGAACGATTACCAATGCTTTCTTCATATCCAATCCTCCTGTTTATTTGTTACTGTTGTTGTACTGAAGCAGTACCGCAACAATAATCACGAAACCCTTCACAGCCTGCTGCAGGAAGGCGCTGATGCCTCCCATGACAAGCATGTTGTTGATGATGCCCAGCATCACAGCACCCATCATGGTGCCGATGATGCTGCCTTTTCCCCCACTCATCAGCGTTCCGCCGATGACAGCCGCCGCGATGGCATCCATCTCGTAGCCGGCACAGTCGCTGGGGTTGATGCAGTTCAGTCGGCTCGACCACATCACTGCGGTCACGCCGACGGTAAAGCCGGTGATGACGTAGGGAAGGAACTTAACGATGGCAATGTTGATGGCCGAGTACTTGGCTACCTGCTCATTGCTTCCGGTTGCGCAGAGGTAGCGACCAAAGCTGGTATGGTTGAGCACCACATGCAGGACGAGCCCTACGATGATGAAGCACCATACCGGAATGGGCAGGCCGAGAAACATGCTGCTTCCGAGCTTTCCGTAGTCCATGTTCACCGAAAGGATGGTGCCTGCATTGGAAAAATACTGGATGAGGGAGCGAAAGATCGACATGGTACCCAATGTCACTATGAACGGTGCCATCTTGAACTTGGAGACCATGATGCCATTGAGCGCCCCGCACGCTGATCCCAATACGAGAGCGAAAAGGAAGGTCAGCACGATGCCCAACGTTGAAGTGGGGCCGAAGAGGTTGAGGAAGAAGATTGAGATTCCTCCCACGAAGGCTGCCATGGAACCAACGGAGAGGTCGATGCCTCCGCTGATGATGATCAGCGTCATCCCGAGGCTGATGATCCCGGTATAGGAGATCTGCCTGAGGATGTTCGTCAGGTTCCTGACCTTCAGGAAGTTGGGCCATCCCACAAAGGTGGCGATGACAATCAGGATGATGAACGCCATTCCCAGCGAATGGTCCTTGAACCTGAATGATCGGAAGTAGGAAACGATTTTGTTTTCACCCATCTTGTGCTACACCTTTTTAATGCCTGTTGCTTGAAACACGATGTTCTCCTCGGTGACCTGCTCCTTTTCGAGGCAGCCGGCCATCCTTCCCTCCCGCATGACATAGACACGGTTGCACATTCCGATGATCTCTTCCATTTCGGAGGAGATGATGATGCAACTGATCTCAGCTTCCGCGAGACGGTGGATGAACTCATAGATCTCTTTCTTGGAGTTGATGTCGATACCCCGTGTCGGCTCATCAAGAATGAGAATGGAGGGGTCGGTATCCATCCAGCGAGAGAGATAGACCTTCTGTTGGTTGCCTCCGCTGAAGAACCTCAGCTGGGACTTCTTGGAAGCTGCGACGATCCTGAACTCCTTGATATAGTGTTCGGATGCCTCGTCCTCCTTGGCCTTGTCAATCAGCCCCCGCTTGAGGTACTTCTCCTTGAGCGAGATGAGGCTGATATTTTTGGGAATATCATAGTTCATGACGATTCCCTTGCCTTGGCGGTCTTCACTGATGTAACCAAGACCGTGGGCAACCGCATCCTTGGTACTGCGGATCTTCACCGTCTTGCCCTGTATGCGGACCGATCCCTTCTCTGCCTTCCTCAGGCCCATCAAGGCTTCCATCGTCTCAGTACGTCCTGCTCCCACAAGGCCTGCAAAACCCAGGATCTCACCTTTTCTCAGAGTAAAGGAGATATCCTTGATGACGCTGCCCGAACTGAGGTTCTCGACCTCCAGGATGTTCGACTTGCCTGTGCTGTCAATCTTATCCGGGAACACCTGATTGAAATCACGCCCAACCATCTTCTTGGCCAAAGTCTGGGTAGTAAGATCTTCCACACGGTCGACACTGACGAGCTTTCCGTCGCGGAGCACGGTAACCCGATCACAGATGGTCAGGATCTCCTGCAGCTTATGGGAGACGAAGATCATCGTCACCCCTTTCTGCTTGAGCTTTCGCATCAGGTCGAACAGTGTCTGCACCTCCACCGCCGTGAGGGTGGTGGTAGGCTCATCAAAGATGAGGATGCGAGCATCGAGAATCATCGCCTTGGCAATCTCAACCATCTGCTTCTCTGCAACTGAGAGTTCGCTGACATGCTTGTTGACGTCCAAGGGCATCTTCAGCATTTTCAGCTGGGCCCCAGCCTCGCTGCGCATGGAAGCCTTGTCCAACAAGAGGCCCTTGTGCAGTTCGCTGCCGAGGAAGATATTCTCATAGACCGTAAGGTAGTTGATCAGGTTGAACTCCTGGGGAACGATACCGATCCCCAGCTTTTTTGCCGTGATGTAATCGGGTATCTCCGTAGTCTTTCCACCAAGACGGATGACTCCATCCGTCTTTTGGTAGATGCCGCTGATGATCTTGATCAACGTTGACTTGCCTGCGCCGTTTTCCCCGATCAGTCCCATGATCTCCCCTGCTTGTATGCCAAAGGAAACCCGGTCCAGAACACGGACGGATGAGAACTCCTTGACTATGCCTTCCAGGTCCAGCAGGATCGTAGGTTCGCCCATCAATTCTCCATTGCCCCGTCGAAGTCAACATTCGAGGGCTCGAAGTCAATCTTTCTCACCAGTTCGAGCGCTTCCTTGGCCCCGAACAGCCTGTCCATCCCGTTGTCCTCCCATTCGACGGAGAGCGGGCCGTGGTAGCCGGCTGCATTCGCCTCACGGATGATCATGTCGAAGTTCACATCACCATGGCCGGGGGAGACAAAGTTCCAACCGCGTCTCAGGTCACCGAATGCGAGATGAGAGCCGAGGATGCCGCTTCTTCCGTCGAGTTTGACTACGCTGTCCTTGATATGCACGTGGTAGATCGAGGAGGCGAAATCGCGGAAGAAGAGGGCGGGATCCACACCCTGCCACTGCAGGTGGCTGGGGTCGAAGTTCAAACCGAGGGTCTTTCTTCCCTTGAACACCTCAAGCAACTTGAGGGTGCTGTAGTAGTCGTAGGCGATCTCAGAGGGGTGGACCTCAAGGGCAAACGTTACGCCTGCCTTGTCGAACTCATCCAAAATCGGGGTCCACAGGTCGTAAATCTCCTGATAACCATCCTCGATCAATTTGGCTGAGTTGGCGGGGAAGGAGTAGAAGTACTTCCAAATGGGAGAACCCATGAAACCGGTGACCACCTTGCAGCCCATGTTCTTTGCTGCCTGGGCGGTGTATTTCATCTGCTGGATGCCCCACTCCCTGATCGCCTTGTCGTTGCCGGCAAGGTTCTTGGGGGCAAAGCCTGCCAGACGGGGATCGCCGAAGGCATCACCGACACACTGCCCGGCAAGATGGTTGCCCAACGCATAACAACCAAGGTTGTACTTCTTCAGGACAGCGAGCTTCTCTGCTACATAGGAAGGATCTTTTGCAGCCTTCTCCACATTCATGTGATCACCCCAACAGGCAATCTCCACACCGTCATAGCCCATCTCACTGACAGTCTTGCACATTGTCTCAAACGGAAGGTCAGCCCACTGACCAGTAAAAATCGTTACCATCCTTGCCATGGTGTCTTCTCCTTGTTTTGTGTTATACGTTGACCCATACGGAGCCGGATTTGCTGCTCTGTACGCACTTGTTGATGAAAATCACGCCTTCCAACCCCATCTCTACACTGGGGAAGTCCAGATCTGATGCACTGAGTTTCTCTCCCTTCATCTGCTTTGCCAAAGCAAGCACGAACGGCTTGTAGATGTTGGCAAAGGCCTCAAAGAGCCCTTCGGGGTGTCCGCTGGGAACCCGAGAGTACTGCTGGGCTTCGGGAGCGAACTGGTCGCGGCCGCGGCTCCATTTCTGCTTGGGACTGTCTTTGGGAGTGAAGTAGAAGTGGTCGGGGTCTTCCTGGGCCCATTCAAGGCCTCCTTTCTCCCCAAACACCCGGATTCTCAAGGCATTGTCATACCCGAACGCTATCTGACTCGACCAGTACAGACCCTTTGCACCGCCTTCATACTCAACCATCACCGAGGCGTTGTCGTCCAGCGTTCGTCCTTCGACCAAGGAGTCCAGGCGAGCACATACGCGTTTGATCTTCAGGCCGGTGACCGTTGCCACCATGTTCTCAATATGGCTCCCGATATCGCCGAGGCAGTTGGAGATGCCCGAAACCTTCGGGTCCATGCGCCAAGGTGCAATCGAACTGTGCTCGTCAACCGGGTTTGCAAGCCAGTCTTGCGGATATTCGGCATTGACGAAACGGATGTTTCCCAACATGCCGTCCTTCACCATCTTGCGCATCTGCTTCACCGCAGGATATCCGGTATAGGTATAGGTGACGGCAAACAGCAGTCCCTTCTTCTTGCAGATATCAGCAAGCTCCTGGCTCTGCTCAATCGTCCAGGTAAGAGGCTTGTCACAGACTACGTGGATGCCCTCGGAGAGGAAGGCCTTGCAAATCTCATAGTGCGAGGCATTGGGGGTTACACAGACGGCGAATTTGATGCCATCGCTGCGTTTTGCTTCCGCCTTTGCCATCTGTTGGTAATCGGTATAGAGGCGATCTTCAGCGACGCCAAGTTCTGCCCCGAAGGCTTTCGACTTTGCTGCATCCCGGGAAAAACAGCCGGCTTTCAGCTGTGCAAGCCCATCGATGCGGATGGCTTTTCTATGTACATCCCCAATGAAAGCGCCTGGTCCTCCTCCAATCATTCCGTATGCAATCTTTTCCATGGTCCCTCCTATGCACGTGCGTGCATTCTGCGGTGCAGAAGCTCACGTTTTTTCGTTTGCACGAGACTATGGTACCACGTTT
>JAAYQY010000169.1 GCA_012519125.1 Spirochaetales bacterium | reverse complement strand
GTGCATAATTGTGCTCTTTGATGAAAGTGCTGATGAAGGTTGCGACATCTTTCTGCCGCTGGGTAAGCTCACGCATCGTTCACTCCTCGAACCTGTTCTCGAACAGGGTCTGGATGGCATCTGCCATCTGTTGTTCGTCGGGACCTTCGCAGATCATGGTGATGGTACTTTGGTGGGTAGCCCCCAAGGTGATGATTCCCATGATGGATTTCCCGTTTATCTTCATGCTCTCCTTCTCCAAGTAGAGCTCGCTTTGGTATTTGTTTGCTGTTTTGACAATGGATGCAGCCGGCCGGGCGTGGATGCCTGCCCTGTTGTAGACTTTCAGTTCTCTGGTAACCATCAGAGGGTCTCCTCGTTGATATAGTACATTTTCCGTGCAGATTCGCTTTCCAACCACTTAAGGACACTCTGATCGAACTCCTTTGCCGAGTAGTATCCGAGTTTCTTCAACCGTTCATTTCGTGCGGCTGTCTCGATGATGACCGGGATGTTGCGCCCGGGTTTCACCGGTATGACGACCTTGGGGATGTTGATGCCGAGATAGGTGTCCTCCATGGTGGATTCTCCAACGCGGTCGTAGTTCTTCTGGGAGTCCCACGGCTCGAGATGGATGGAGAGCTGGACCTGTTTGCGATCTCGGATGGCCCCGACTCCATAGAGGTTTGCCAAGTTGATGATCCCCAAACCTCGGATTTCCATATGGTGGGCCAGTAAAGGATTCTCTCCCATGCCGATGAGATAGTTGTCACTGATGTTACGCAGTTTTACCGTATCATCACTGATGAGGCGGTGTCCGCGCTCGATCAGCTCCAAGGCAGTCTCACTCTTTCCCACACCGCTTTCCCCGGTGATGAGGACCCCGATGCCATAGACTTCGACGAATACTCCGTGAATGGTCTGGGTTGGGGCGAACACCTCATCAAGCGTCTGATAGAGGCGTCGGGAGAAGTCGGAGGAGAGGAGGTCGGTTTTCAGGATCGACGTTCCGGACTCCTCGGCGAGCTCGATGACGCGATCACTGGGATTCCCGCCATCGCAAAAGACGCAGCAGGGGATATCGTAACTGAACAAGCGTTCGATGCTTGCAAGATTTTGCTCAGACTCCAACTTGTCGAGATAGACCTGCTCTCCACGTCCGAAAACTTGGATTGAGTTGTTGCTGAACTCATCGAAGAACCCAGAAAGAGGAAGTCCGGGCCGGCTGATCTTGCTGGTGGTAATCTTTCTGGAAAGTCCGGTACGGCCGGCAATGCAACTCAACTGTAAGTGGTTGTGTTGCTTCAAGTCCAGGTCCAAAAGTTCCAGAACGGTGAAATCGGGCATCTGCAACTCCTTGTTCGCCCTCAAGGCAAATCCTGTTTTACTATACAATTGTTGATGTTCTTTCGCAAGTACAATGTGTAGACAAAAGAGAAGCACTAGGAATTCGATGGTTCAGGTTGTTGTTTATTAAATAATTATATAGGAATAAATTAAAAATTACCTAAAGAGCAATAAAAATTGCAAATGACATTTGTCCATTGACGATTGGCCTTCCAAGCCTTATCCTTAGAGTATGACCATAGTCAAAGGAGGGCTTATGAATTTGACTGTCAGAGGCATCCGTTACAACCCAAGCGATGAGACCCGTGAGTTCCTGGACAAGAAACTCCAGAAACTGCAATTCGCCGAAGGATACCTGCACGATCTCGATATCGTGATCACTCGCGAGACCGAGGGGCAGGGATTCCATTTGGACGCAAAGCTCCACTTCTCTTGGGGTACCATCAAGATGGTCAGCTATGATTGCTACGAGCTGTACGAAGGCATCGAGTTGATTACCGACAAGATTGAGGCCACGGCTCGAAAGGAGAAGAGCAAAATCAAGGAACATTGATAGTGAAATGTAGATACCGAGGGGCGCGAAAGCGCCCCTCTTTTGGTATGCATAGCTGTACTCTAGTTTGTACCGCGAATGAAAGAAGGATCGATATTCAGCTCGTTGCGATACTTGGCAACCGTGCGCCGTGCCACCGAAATGCCTTTTTCCTTGAGGATGTCCGAGATTTTCTGGTCTGAAAGAGCTTTCTGCCCTTGGTGCTCCTCGAGAATCTGGCGGATGGTCTCCTTCACTGCTTGCTTGGAGAGTTCTGAGCCCTCTTCTCCCACCGCATTGCTGAAGAGCTTCTTGATGGGGATGATGCCCCAGTCCGTATCGATGTACTTGGCTGTGGCGATTCGGCTGATGGTTGTCTCGTGGACACCCAACTGCTCGGCAACCGCCTTCTGGGTCAGTGGTTTGATGTACTGGGGTCCAAAGAGGAAGAACTCCTGCTGCTCCTGCAAGAGGATGTGGGCTACCTTGTAGAGTGTCTGGTTTCGTACCTGCACCTGGAAAATAAGGGCGTTGGCACTCTTGATCTGTTCCTTGATGTACGGCTGGGCTTTCTTGGACTCCTCGGAACTCCCGAGGTCTTCGGCAAGGGACTCGAACTCTGTATTGATCGCAAGATCGGGCAGCGATGAGTTGTTCATGCTCAGTACCAGCTGCCCCTCCTCGTTTTTGATGGAGAGGTCGGGGATGACGTACTGTTCAGGTCCGCTGGAGAAGCTCTGTCCCGGAAATGGGGTGAGTGTCTTGAGAAAGGCAAAGAGCTCTTCCAGTTCCTCAGTATCGATGCCCAGGGTTTTGGCCACCTGAGCCTGCTTGTTTGCCCGCATCAGTTCCAGGTTGTCCTCGACGAGCGCTTTGAAGTGCTTGAGGTCCTCGCCACTGAGGCCCTTGGCCTGTGCCTGAAGGATCAGGGACTCCCTCCAATCCTTGGCGCATATCCCAGGTGGATCGAACTGGCGGATGAGCTTCAGAAGATCGGGCAGGTGCTCTGCTTGTTTTTCCGAGAGAATGGTTTTCGGGTCTTCACGAAAGAAGCCGTTTGCATCGAGGTTGGTGATCAGGATTTCTCCCACCTTGTATGCTTCCTCGGTGAGGTGCTCGCACCCAAGCTGGGAGAGCAGGTGTTCCTGCAGTGTCTCCTCAAGTGAAAGGGCGTTCTCCATGAACTTCTGCTGACGATCACTTGCCTCATAGTCATACCCACTTCCCCTGTCACTTCCGTAGCTTGAGGAGTCGGAGTAGGTGTCATCGAGTCCGCTGGTCTCCCGTCTCTGCTTCTCTTGGGCAAAGCGCTCATAGCTGACATCCCAGGAGGAGGGGAGATCGAGGGCAGGATTCGATTCAATCTCTGCCTTGATCCTCGCCTGCAACTCGGTAAGCGGGAGGGCCATTAGTTCAAAAGACTGAAGCAATTGCGGGCTGAGCTTGAGCTGTTGTTTTTGGCTGAGGGAGAGGTTTGGCGAGAATTCCATCACGTATCCCCCTCGAAGTCCTGTCCAAAATAGATATCCTTTGCTATCTGATTGGAAAGCAGTTCCTGCCTTCCTCCCGAAACGAGGATGGTTCCTGCATTGATGATGTGTGAACACGAGGTGATCGAAAGGGTGTCGCGCACATTGTGGTCGGTCAGCAGGATGCCGATGCCCCTGCTTGAGAGGGTTTTGATCAGCTGCTTGATCTCATAGACGGCTTTTGGGTCGATTCCTGCAAAGGGTTCATCGAGCAGGAGAAACTGAGGGTTGGAAGCCAAGGCACGGGCTATCTCGGTTCGTCTGCGCTCACCTCCACTGAGGGTATAGCCCTTCTGCTTGCGTACTTCTTGGATGCCGAACTCCTCAAGCAACTCTTCCACCCTTTCATCCTGCTCACTTTTGCTCAGGTCCCTGCGTGTCTGGGCTACCAGGCGAATATTGTCTTCTACGCTGAGTTTTCGGAAGATCGAGGGCTCTTGGGGCAGGTAGGAGAGCCCCTTTTTGGAGCGTATGTACATCGGAAGCTCGGTGATATCCTCCCCGTTGAGAAGAATGGTCCCGGTTTTGGCCTTGAGAAAGCCTACGATCATATAGAAGGTGGTGGTCTTTCCCGCCCCATTGGGGCCGAGGAGGCCTATGACTTCCCCTGAATGCATGGAAAAGCTGATGTCCTTCACTACCTCTTTCTTGCCGTAGGACTTCGCCAGATGCTGGACCTCAAGGAGGCTGGTGAACTGATTATCCATTGATGACCCCCTTGATTGTTCCATCCATGGTAATCTGTTCCGTATCGAGGTCAACCGTGATCCGTTGTGCCTCATAGCGGTCTCCCGCCCAGTCGATGGTGGCGTTCCCCCCCAGCTCAAGCGTTCGTTTCTCCCTATCCAGATGCAGTGAATCGGCTTTGCAGGCCATAATCCCGCTGTCAGTATGTTTGTAGAGCCTTACTTGAACCTGCAGGAGAACCGTTCCCTCATCAAGCGAAAATTCCAGAAAGAAGGAGGTTGCCTGCACTTCATTGGTCAGATCCTCCAGTTCCAGATACCCATCGACCACCACCAGCTCTTCCTCTCTGTCGTAGAAGAGGTTGTTGCCCATCAGCTTCACCCCGCGCTCGTCGTCGTTGAGCTTCACCGAGCCGCTGCACGTGACGTAACGGAACTCTTTGCCTGCTAGTTCGATTGAGTCGGCAGTGAGGGTAAGCGTCCCACTGGTGATTTCTGCCCCGCCGGAGAGTGCGATGCTCTGATATCCTTCCTGCATCTGCATGCGGGTAGAACCACCGCTGAACCGTATCTCATTGGCAAACAAGAGGGTGGTGGGAACGAGCAGAAGCAGCAAAAGGGCGTACAGTAACTTTCTCATAGGACGATCACCCCTTC
>JAAYQY010000168.1 GCA_012519125.1 Spirochaetales bacterium | reverse complement strand
GGGATTGCAGATAGTTGAAGAGCAGCTCATAGAACTCTGGGTTGGTCCCGCTGAAAGAGACATCGGCGTAGATGTTTGGATAGAGGTGCATCAGCTCCACAAGCTCATGGAACCACGGGGAGTCGGGGACCTTGTTTGCCAAGCTGCTGATCAGGGTGAGTGGGTTCTTCTGCAGTTGATTGTACTGCCACCCGTAGTGAGCAAAATCGATGCGCAGGGTAGGGAAGCGTGCAAGCACCGGCTTGTACGAGGAAGGAGCTGTGTATTTCCAGGCTTCCTTGGCGGGGACACCACGAAAGCCTTGGTCGTCACAATGGGTCATGATGGGAATGTCGTGGGTAGTACAGAACTCGTAGATGAGCGTGACTTTCTTCTGCTCTTGCTCATCCGCCGGCCAAGGGTCATACCCAAGCGGTGGATAGAATTTCACACCGTAAAAGCGTTGGCTTCCCTTCTTGTGCTTCCGGTCCTTGAGCACATAGGTATCGAGCAACTCCTTGATGAAGTCAAGTGAGTGCACCGGTGGGTTGATCCCGAGGAAGGGAAAGAACTCAAACAAGCCTTGGGGATGTTGCTTTGCATAATAGTCGAACCCCTCAAGGGTGTCTCGTACGTAATCGAGAATCTTCTGTTCCTTGGGAATCGGATAGTACAGAGACTCCTTGCGCAGTTGGTTGCTGGAGAAGTCCATCAAGAGCGGACACATGGCAAGCTTGTCATACACCTGATTTCGCATATGCATCTTCCCATCCCTGATATAGGGGTGTTCAGGTCGCAATGCTCCCTCCTCGTGGGAAGGGAAGGCCCCCATCAAATCCTTCTCCATCAGGACCAGGGTTTCCCCAATACTCTGTTCAAAGGTTGTCAGGGTGTTGGTCATGCGGTTGAGCAGGATTGGACCTTTGCGATTCTTTGCTGTCAAGATGTAACTTGGCGAGAGTGCCCCACTGGTGATCAGGTCAGGAAGGCCGGTGTCCAAGGAAGAGAAGAAGGACAACAGATTTGGATGCGCGATATTCATTACATGAAAATGCTGGTCGAAGAAATAGTTCACCACATCCTCCTATCAACAAGGGGACGGCTTGTCCCGTCCCCTTGATCAGTACTTACACACCCATTTTTTGCTTCAGTTTCGCCCAAGAGTCCTTAAGCGTAACGGTGCGGTTGAAAGTAGGAAGCTCACTCTTTCCCGTCTTGTTGTCCAGGCAGAAATACCCGTTTCGGATGAACTGCAGGTAGTCTCCCACCTGTGCCTTCAAAATCTCAGGTTCTGCTTTTGCATCAGTGACAACCTTCAACGAATCGGGGTTCAGGTCATCAAGATAGTTGCCTGTTTTCTGGCCAGGGTATTCGGTCAAAAAGAGCTTGTCGTAGAGACGCGCTTCGATTGTTACACCCTCGCTGGCGCTTACCCAATGGCTGGTGCCTTTCACCTTACGGTTGTCAGCAGTGGCGCCACCCCGAGAAGTCGGGTCGTACGTGCAATGAACTTCCACAATATTCCCTTCCTCATCCTTCACCACTTCAGTTGCCGTGACATAGTAGGCATACTTGAGGCGGATCTCATTGCCAGGATAGAGGCGGTGGTAGCCCTTGGGAGGCACTTCCATGAAGTCCTCACGTTCGATGTACAGCTCGCGGGAGAACGGAATCTGATGCACTGCACTGTTCGGGTCCTCCGGGTTGTCGACTGCCTCGAAGTACTCAACCTGATTTTCGGGATAGTTGTCGATGACCAGTTTCAATGGATCGAGAACAACCATCAGACGTTTGGCACGCTTGTTCAGGTCTTCTCTGACACAGAACTCCAGAAGCGAATAGTCGACAACACCCTCAACCTTTGCCACGCCGATGCGGCTCACAAAGTCTTTCATGGATTCGGGGGTGTACCCGCGTCTTCTGATTCCACTGATGGTAGGCATGCGTGGGTCATCCCAGCCATCGACGATGCCCAGCTTCACCAGCTGCAGCAGCCGTCGCTTGCTCATCACCAGATAGTTGATGTTCAGGCGGGCAAACTCATACTGGTGGGGCGCATGCTCAATGCCGTCGATGCTCGTGGCCCAATCATATGCAGGACGATGGTCCTCGAACTCCAGCGTACAGATGGAGTGGGTGATCCCTTCGATGGCATCACTGATGGGGTGGGTGAAATCGTACATCGGGTAGATGCACCAGGTATCACCGGTACGGGGATGGGATGCAAACTTGATGCGATAGAGCACAGGGTCGCGCATATTGATGTTCGGACTTGCCATATCTATCTTCGCCCTGAGCACGTAAGACCCCTCAGGGTGCTTGCCTGCATGCATCTCCTCAAAGAGCCTTAGGTTCTCCTCAATGCTGCGCTCTCGGTCAGGACTGTTCTTTCCCGGTTCGGTCAAGGTTCCCCGGTACTCCTTCATCTGCTCACCGGTAAGTGAGTCGACATAAGCTTTGCCGTCTTTGATCAATTGCAATGCTATCTCGTAGAGCTGCCCATAGTAATCGGATGCATGATATTCGTAGGGCTCCCACTCAAAACCAAGCCAACGGATGTCCCGCTTGATGGAGTCGCTGTACTCAACATCCTCTTTTTCCGGATTGGTATCGTCAAGGCGTAGATGACAGCGGCCTTGGTACTTTTGGGCAAGTCCGAAGTTAAGGCAAATCGACTTGATGTGGCCGATGTGCAGATATCCATTGGGTTCGGGGGGAAACCTGGTGACAATGGTGTTGTCAGGCACCCTGCCGTTGTTCAGGTCATCCTCTATGATTCGTTCAAGAAAATTAAGAGGAGCTTTTTCTTTCGTCTCTTCTTCGTAGCGCTCATCCATACAAAATCCTTCCTTGTGCCCTTCCAAAGGGGCCCTTTTCAGATAGCACACATAGTAGCATACCCGCACCTCTTGTGCGAGTGCTCATGCCTCTGTCCTGGTGTATCGCAGAGCATGCATCGAAGCGGTATAGGTTTCTTTCCCTGCATTGGTGAAGTAGGGTCCGAAACTGATGGAAAGCTCACATCCGGGCAGATGAATGGTGCTCACCCACCTGATCTTTTCTTCCTGGGCAAGCCGATAGCCAAGAGAAATTCCCTGTGCGTCCCTCTTGACTGTCCATATGGCCACTTCAGCATTTTCCGTTGATACAGCAACGCAGCTTCTGTTAGTGTATCCGGAGATGCAGGTCTGCAGTTCAATCGCCTCACCAGAGAGTCCTGCAGCTGCATAACAGCTCTCCAGATGATAGATGCACATGCCGGCAAAGCCTTCCTTTTTGGGGATGGTAAGGGTAGCTTCACAGTTGAAATACTCGTCACTGACTGCCAGCAATAGGGGACCGGATGGCAAACTGGTATGCGCATCCACCTCAAGGCTGACCATCTGGTACTCTTTTTTGAAAGTCATGGGTTTCCCAAGCCAATGGAAATCCCTCATGGTGATTCTTCTCATGGTTGCAGTATAGGCTCTTTGCTGCTTTTTATCCACATCCCCTTTATGTTGTCGTGAAGTTGTTGTAGGCTTAGGGTATGAAGTCACCCAAAGAAACCCACTTGGAACATCAGTTGCTCTCCTTGCTCAAGGAGGGTTCAGACAGTTTCCGTCTGGCCACGATGTTGGTCAGTGACCCAGAAATTGAGGCGCTTCAGGAGTACGCAAACAGCGTGTCGATCAAGCGGCTCAACTACAACGACCATGGCCCGGTGCATATGCGCCAGGTTGCCATCAACGCAGTGAAGATGCTCAGCCTGCTGAAGCATGCAGGAATGAAGACATCCTTGGAGGTTGAGGAAGCAGGATCGCACGAGGACAGCCTGTGTGCCATCCTTCTTGCGTCCTTTGTGCATGACCTGGGCATGAGCGTAGGAAGGTCAGACCATGAGTTGACCGGCTTGATCATTGCCCGTCCCATCATCGACCGCTTGCTGAAGACCTTGCTTTCTGACCAGCTTTCACGTAGGGTTGCGATCGCATCGGTTGCTACCGAAGGAGTGCTTGGGCATATGGCCAACAGGAAGGTGCACTCATTGGAAGCGGGCCTTCTCTTGGTTGCCGACGGCTGTGATATGGAAAAGGGGAGGGCTCGCATCCCCATGAGTCTGGGAACCGCCCCAAAGACGGGGGATATCCACAAGTACTCGGCCAACTCCATCGAGAAGGTTACCATCACACAGGGCGATGAGCTGCCGATACGCATCGATGTGCAGATGTCCAGCGATGTCGGATTCTTCCAGATCGAGGAAGTGCTGCTTCCCAAGCTTTCCATGAGTCCGGCAAAAGCGTATGTACAGGTGGTTGCAGGTGTCATTGGGCAGGAAAAGAAACGGTATCTGTAGGAGGGGATGATGATAGGTATCATTGGCGAAGGTCTGATCGATTTCATTGCACGGGGAACCGAAGATGCTTCAATGGTCTTCGACTCCTATATCGGTGGGTGTGGTCTCAACACAGCTACAGCTGCCTCGCGTCTTGGCTCTCCGGTGGGTTTTGTAGGCAAGCTCTCCTCGGACATGTTCGGACAGCGCATCATCGGCCATCTGGTGGACAACCAACTTATGTTTGATCCTGATCTGTGTGCCGTATCACTGCCTTCTCTTATCGGCTTTGCCTCCCTCGATGCCGAGGGCAAGGCAAGCTATGCATTTTACTGCAAAGGAACCGCGCCTGTTTCCTATGAGAAGGAAGAGCTTGTGAACAGCCTGGTTCTTCACTCTGATTTGCGTGTTGTGCATATCGGATCGGTAGCTCTCGCCGTTGAGCCGGGCTGTGATGCCATCCTCGATGCCTTGGATGCCCTTGAAGTGAAGCCCATCATCTTCCTTGATCCGAATATCCGTCCTGCTGTCATCGATGATATTGGCCAACATCGCCTACGCATCGAGCGGGCCTTGTCGATGGCTAGCATGGTCAAGCTCAGTGATGAGGATTTGTTGCTGCTCTATCCAGGCTGTGATGTGCACTCCACTGCCTCCAAGCTGGCTGTTGATCGAACCATGGAGGTTATCCTTACCTTGGGCAGGAAGGGCAGTATTTGGTACACAGCAGAAGGCAAGAGCTTTGCCCAGCCGATCATCGATCTTCCGCTTATTGATACCGTGGGAGCCGGGGACACCTTCAGTGGGGCCCTGCTCTCCTTTTTGCATGAGAAAGCGTGTTTCGGCTCTGATGGACAGGTTCCTCATTTCGGTATGCTCTCAGAAGAGCTGATCAAGGAGGCCCTGCGCTTTGCAACTGCAGCTAGTGCGATCAACTGTAGCCGCAAGGGGTGCAATCCCCCTACAAAGGCTGAGGTTCTCTCCCTGTTGGGCTCGGTGTAGTTGCCTTGTGCACTGCAATGGAAGTACACTGAATCCATGCTGAAGAACACCCGCAACAGATTGGTACGGCTCATTCTCATGATCTTGGTGGGAACGCTCAGTGTGTTCTTTGCACTGGTTCTGGTGCGCTGGACCAACTCCATAGCAGAGGACAAACAGAAGCGAGAGCTTTCCCAAGCATTGAGGACCATTGTTGAGGAACAGGGAGCACAAGGGGTGCTCAACCTGAGCGGAGTGCCGGTGGCCAATATCTTCCACGGTGAGTCGGGCCTCATTCTTTTTGAGGGTAATGAAGCCCAGTGGCTCTATAGTGCTGACGAGAAGCAGAACATCGGTGTCTATGAGAAGGTGAACAAGAGTGTGGTGCATATCACCACAACAGTCGAGACGCAAGTCAATGCGTTCATGGATGTCTTGCCGGCCCAAGGTACGGGCAGTGGTATCATCCTTTCCACCGATGGCTACATCCTTACCAACGCTCACGTAGTGGAAAAAGCTGCAAGCCTGAAAGTCGGTCTGTACAACAACCAAACCTATCCTGCCAAGCTCATCGGTGTGGACAGTGAAGATGATCTTGCGGTCATCAAGATTCAGGTGGAGAAAGAGGTGACGCTCCATCCTGCTACCTTGGGAACCAGCGAGGAACTGAAGGTTGGACAGAAAGTGATCGCCATCGGTAATCCGTTTGGCTATGACCGGACGATGACCGTAGGAGTGGTCAGCGGCTTGAACAGGCCGGTGCGAACGAACGAAGGAAAGATTGTCATGAATGCCATCCAGACCGATGCAGCCATCAATCCGGGCAACAGCGGGGGACCCCTGCTCAACGGAAGGGGAGAAGTCATCGGTATCAACAGTTCCATATACTCCACTACCGGCAGCTCACAAGGGGTGAATTTCGCCATTCCCATCGATACAGCCATCGCAGTCATTCCAGATTTGATCAAGTTGGGCAAGGTGAGTCGAGGTTGGCTCGATTTGGCCGCTGTGCAACTTTCACCCCAGCTGGTCTCGTATGCAAAACTGTCGGTCACCAAGGGCGTGCTGGTCAGCCAGGTGGTAGGTTCTGGGTTTGCTGACAAGGCTGGCATCCGGGGTGGAACCCAGATGGTGCAGTACGGCTCATCGGTGATCTACCTTGGAGGAGACATCATCACCAAGGTCAATGATACGGTCGTCGAGGATCTCAATGATCTCTATCTGGCTCTCCTTCCCTACAAGAGCGGGCAGAAGGTGAATATCACCGTAAATCGCAAGGGGGAGATCAAGAGGATGGAGGTCCAACTCATAGAAAGAACAGCGCAACACGTCAGCGCATTGGTACGATAAGCATGGAAGAGATAAAAGTAGATGAACGATGGGGCGGAGAAGCGATCACCAATATTCATGGCTCAGTCTCCTTTGCCAACAAGCCCTTCAAAGTGGTTTCCCCGTATGAGCCCTCAGGTGATCAAGCGGAGGCCATAGAGGCCCTGAGCAAGGGTCTGAAAGCTGGGGACGTGTTCCAGACCCTGAAAGGGGTGACCGGCAGCGGCAAGACCTATACCATGGCCAAGATCATTGAGCAGGTCCAGCGTCCTACGCTGGTGTTGTCACACAACAAGACGCTGGCGGCCCAGTTGTACCGCGAGTTCAAATCCTTTTTCCCTGAGAATGCAGTTGCATACTTTGTCTCGACCTACGATTACTATCAGCCCGAAGCGTATGTACCGGGCAAAGATCTCTATATTGAGAAAGATGCTGACATCAACCAAGAGATTGATCGTTTGCGGCTCTCCGCTTCCTTCTCCCTGATGGAACGTCGTGATGTCATTGTGGTTGCTACCGTCTCGTGCATCTTTGGTTTGGCAAATCCGGTTTCCATCCGTGATATGGTGTACACCTTTGAGAAGGGGCAGGCTTTTCATCACCATGATGTGCTTGAACAACTGGTGCGCATGCAATATGAACGTAATGATGCCATTCTCAAGAGAGGTGCGTTCCGCGTTCGTGGTGATGTGATAGAAATCTGTCCCTCGTATCTGGAGAATGCCGTGCGCATCTCCATCGATTGGGATGAGATTGCCTCCATCCAATGGTTTGACCCCGTGTCGGGAGAGAAGCAGGAGATGGTGGACAGCTACACCCTCTATCCTGCCAAACAGTTTGTGATGCCCCAGGATCAGGTGAAAGCCGCCATCTCCCGAATTCGCAGTGAAATGGAAGACCAAGTGGAGTTTTTTACGAGCTCGGGAAAGCCTCTTGAAGCCGAACGCATCAAGACGCGGGTGGAATATGATCTGGAGATGCTCGAGGAGATTGGTTATTGCTCAGGCATTGAGAACTACTCCCGTCCGCTTTCGGACCGAAAGGCTGGTGAGCGTCCTGCTGTCTTGCTTGACTATTTTCCTCCCGACTTTGTGACCTTCATTGACGAGAGCCATGTCACCCTTCCTCAGGTGGGTGCGATGTATGAGGGGGATCGAAGCCGAAAACTCAACTTGGTGAACTATGGATTCCGCCTCCCATCCGCTCTCGACAACCGCCCGCTGAAAGCCTCTGAGTTCGAGCAGGTGGTCAAGCAGCGAGTCTTTGTCTCGGCAACACCTGGAAAGATTGAACTGGAGAAGAGTGCAAGGATAGTCGAACAGGTGATACGCCCCACCGGCTTGCTCGATCCGGAGATTGATGTTCGTCCCACCGAAGGCCAGATGGAAGATCTCTATGGGGAGATACGCAAGGTTATTGCCAAGAAGCAGCGGATATTGGTTACCACCCTCACCAAGAAGATGAGTGAGGATCTGACCGATTATTTTGCTTCGCTTGGTCTGAAGGTGCGGTATCTGCACTCAGAAATTGATACCATTGAGCGGGTGGAACTGCTTCGGGACCTCCGCCTTGGAGTCTTTGATGTCTTGGTTGGCATCAACCTCCTCCGGGAAGGCTTGGACCTTCCCGAGGTCTCTCTCATCGCCATCCTTGATGCAGATAAGATTGGCTTCTTGCGTTCAGCCACCTCTTTGGTCCAGATCATCGGGCGTGCTGCCCGAAACTCGGAAGGACGGGTCATCATGTATGCCGACCGGATGAGCTATGCCATGGAAGAGGCCATCGGTGAAACCAACCGTCGCCGTGCCATCCAGACCGCCTATAATGAGGCTCATGGCATCACCCCGACGACCATCGTAAAGGCGGTGCAGGATATCATCGAGCGGGAGCGGGAGGAGACCAAGGAGATCCAAAAACAGGATCTTTCCATCCTCAAAGGTGGGTTCAACCTGCTCAATGCCAACGACCGCAAGAAGTATATCAAGGCGCTGGAGAAAGAGATGCTTCAGGCTGCAAAGAACCTTGAGTTCGAGCGGGCTGCCATTATCCGCGATGAGATGCAAGCTGTCCGTGATGGACAGTACATCAGCTAGAAGTCAAGCAACAAGGTATACGCCCCTCCTGTAATGGTGGGGTGTTGGTAGAACACCGGGTTTTCTCCTTCGGTGGGGATCTTTTGGTGTTCACAGACGAAGTGGTAGAGCTTGTCCAGATCCAGATGCTCTTTGCGCGTAACCAACAGTTGCTGTTGCTCATCCCAACCCAAGCCTTCCAGAAGTGCTTGGGTGAAGTATCCGTGGATGGGTGAGCCGTAGTGGGGCTCCTTGCTGGTATTGTCCCTTGTCGTGGCAGCCATCACAAAGAACGGGACTGTTCTCTCTTGTTTGCTGAAATAGG
>JAAYQY010000167.1 GCA_012519125.1 Spirochaetales bacterium | reverse complement strand
TCATCCAAGCCGCTGGGATGGCGTTCCATCCACTCCTGCACTTGGTTTCGGGTGGGAATGATGCGCTCCTCAGCCCCGCTGAGCTGCGCCATGAGATGAGCCATGTCCTCAAGAAAATCGAGGGTGAAGGAGCATTCCTGGCCCAGCAGGATCTTGCGAAGCAGCAACAAGGGTGATGAGATCACCGTCTGCCCTTTCAGGTTCATGTCCTCGAAGCTCTTGCCTTCGTTGTCGAGATAGTCCATGAGCCGTAGATAGGCCATGGAGGTGCTCATCAGCTTGTAGTAGTCCTGTTCTGTCTGTTCCTCACCGGTATAATATGCCCATGCTTTGGGATACTGCTGCTGCATGACAGCTGAAGTTTGCTCACGAAGCAGCGCAAGCATAGCCGCATCTTCAAGCTTTTGGTCAAGGAACAAGTCGATAATCTGGGGATTGTCGGCCTTCATCTTGGCGACAAGTTCTGCAATGCGTTCTGTATGTCTATTCATGCCATAAAGATACAGGTATAGCTTATCAAGTGTCAAGGTTAAGGTGTAATTTGTTGTAATATAATTATTTATAATTCTTTAAAATCAACAATTTTCACTGGATTCAGTAAATATTGTGTTCCAACCAGTAGGTACCAGGCAACCCTCTTCTGTCACTAGCCTCAACACAGACAAACAAAGTGACTACATCATCATTTGAAATGAGAATCAATTCATTCTCAGTTCCATCATTGTCTGAATTGAGATAGTTGTTAGAGCCATCCAGTGTGATTTGATTATCATTTACATCGTAACCAAATGCCATTATCTTCAAATCCTCTGACAAATGAGTCAATTTGACTTCACTGGACCGTACGATGGTACCCAGATTGATTTCCCAATAATCCAAGTCTGTAGCAACATGAATCTGCTCTTTCACAATCTGGTTTCTTACAAATGTCGCGTCCGAAGGAGTGTTATTGGGCTCTTCTTCAAATGGATAGGTGTACTCACATCCCCCTAGACCAATAACCAGGAAAACAATTGCCAGTATTGCCAAGATGTACTTTATTCCCTTCATAGCAGACCCTCCTGCCACCTTCAGTTTCCTATGGCTTTTGGGATTTGTCAGCTGGGACACCACCCCGTTTTGCATTGGTTGTTTGCTTGTACTGAATGTTGCCTGTCCTGTCCCAAAGCAGTATCTTGACACTGTGAGGCTTTGCTTGCCTTGACTATTGTCCATAAACGACGTATCAATAGATGCGTATATACAAATATATCCGAGGTACCATGTTACAATTTCATACAGCGTCCTATGCGGACAAAGCACTCTTTCCCTCGTACAGCAAACACTTTGCCTACGAGTATTTTTTTTCGTATGTAGCTCTCTGGGCCGATGCAATCGGCATTACCATCTGCAAGACAGACACTGCACTCTATATGCATCTTGAGGAGGACGACTGCTTCCTCCTGCCAATCACCGAAGACCTCCCCAAGGCCATGGCTGAACTCGAACAGCACTGCCAGGAGAGCGGCCAACGATTCCATCTTGAGTGTGTCCCTTTGGAAGAAGCAAAGCAACTTGAAGCCATGGGGTATAAAATCGAGCACGTCAGAAGTCTGGACGACTACCTCTATGACAGCCAGAAACTCATCAAGCTCAGCGGAAGAAAACTCCAATCGAAGCGTAACCACATCTCCCAATTTGAACGCAACTACACCTACTCGGTTCGTTCACTCTCCACCCCTGAGATGCGTGACGAATGTTATCGCATGGCCTCCACCACCTGGCTTGAAAGCAAGGATTGCGACACCAAGGAGATCAAAGACGAACTCGGAGCCCTCAAGCGAGCATTCGACCACTGGGACGAACTTGGCTTTGTAGGAATCCTGGTATGTGTCGATCACCACCTCACTGCCTTTACCGTAGGGGAAGTCATCGATGACAAGCTGGCCATCGTCCACTTTGAAAAAGGTGACACCTCCTACATCGGCATCTACTCGGTCATCAACCAACTCTTCGTTTCCCAGTATCTTTCGGATGTGAAGTATGTGAACCGACAGGAAGACGCCGGAGTCGAAGGCCTGAGAAAAGCCAAACTCTCCTACAAACCCGACCTCATGGTCGAAAAGTACCGGGTTACCAAACAGTGATCATAGAACGGGCAACCAAAGATGACCATCAGATGCTCAAGGACCTGTGGAAAGTGGTCTTCGACGAGGAAGAAGCCTTTCTCGAACGCTTCTTCTCCACACGCATCCGTTATGAACACATCTTTGTTGCCCGGGAAGAAGGTGCTATCGTCAGCGCCCTCCACGCCCTTCCCTCCACCTATCTGCAACAGGGGACTGAGCATGACTGCTCCTTCATCGTAGGAGCGGCAACCTATGCCCCCTGGAGAAGAAAAGGCATCATGGGGTCGTTGTTGCAGGCTGTCCGGGAAGCATATTCCCATCCCATCACCCTGTTTCCGGCAGTCAGACCCTTCTATGAGGCAAACGGTTACTTCACCACCTCCTCACTGCTGCAATTCCCGCTCGGAGCAAGGGAAGAAACGTCTGTTGAGGCGTTTCCCATCGTGTTCTCCGAACTCGATCGGATCCATCGAAAGGCACATGAGCAGGATGGCGCCCTCCTTCGTGACGAAGAAGGGTGGAAGTTCCTCACCGACGGTTATGAGACCATCGCTGTACAGGATGGCTATGCCTTCCTCAGCGAGGGAAAAGCCGTGGAGGCCTTCACACTCACCAAGGAAGCTGCAGTGCAGTTGCTTGGTCTGCTTTCAGAACGTCAGGTTACTGCAGTGCAGACTCTTTCCACCGACCCATTGGCTGAGCTGTTGGGACAAGAAAAGGCAATGCCCATCCCGATGGGAATGAGCACTGACCAATCGATGCGTGGTGTTTACATAGCAGAACAATATTAGGCCTTACTGCACCACTACCTCGAAATCCTGAGTCCACGTATCCCCACGGTCGTTGGCAAG
This sequence comes from Spirochaetales bacterium, assembly GCA_012519125.1. Taxonomy (GTDB): domain Bacteria; phylum Spirochaetota; class Spirochaetia; order Sphaerochaetales; family Sphaerochaetaceae; genus Sphaerochaeta. The sequence goes on along the minus strand of JAAYQY010000167.1, from coordinate 4,504 downwards.
CTTCAGACTGAACGGGATGACCGTCCCTGACGCTGCGGCATCGCTGATCACAAAGCGGAATGTATGTGCTTCCCCTCGTACCGCTTGTTTGGTCTTGGTGGCATAGCGGCTGTTGTTTGTGCTGCTCAGCCCGGCAGACAACCTCCCAAGCGAAAGCGTATCGACAAGGAAGCGTACATGGGGACTATCGGACGAAAGCGTTGCCTTCAGTCCAGAAAGATTCACATTGCCGGTATTACTGTAGGAGAATCCGATGCCGATCTGGGTCTGCTTTGGAAGAGCTGATGCATCGTAGTAGAGGACGGTGATATCCTCAATGGCCATGCGCTTCCACAGCGCCTCATAGAGTGCACCCTTGCCCTTCTGCTCATAGGAAGCAGGGTCGGTGATGAGAGAGCCGGTGCTTCGGTCATACCACCCGGCGAAGATGGCAGAAATATCATCGGTTGTCGGTGTCGGAATGGTGACAGGCTCACCCTCCTTGATCAGGACATCGGTCCCACCAAGCTCATCGACAAACCGAACCCCGCCCTCATAGATGGCATAGAGCGTCTGGTTGGTGTAGCTCATCGGAATCGTAGCGCCAGGCTCATAGCTCACCTCATCAGGAGTAAGACCCCAACCGGTAAGCACCCCAAGATGGGAGCTGTTCATCCTCAGACTCTGTGCATCGGGCAGAACCACATCCGAGCCCGGTTGCTTTCGGATCTGCTGGCGATAGCTGTAGCGAAAGTTCTCCCCCTCACTGGAGAAGTCGAGGGTGAGGGTCGGCCGATAGAACGGGCTGTTCTCATACAACCAGGCAGCAGATGCTGAACGTTCGCTCTCAGGCAGTGCCAAGAGTTTTTCCAGCAAGGCATCACTTGCCTCCCTGCTCATTCCATACGAAGAGAGTGTTTCCAACTTCTGGTAGGCCTCACGGTACGCAGTGCGGTCGCCCTTGTTTCGGGCATCTGCAAGCTCTCGCTGGGCTTCGGTTGCCTCACGCGCAACCGCCTCATTGAGCTTGTCATAAGAACTCTTGATCTGCTGAAGCGACTGGGAGCTCACCTCCAGGGCCTGCATATCGGCAAACTGCTTCTCTGCAGTCGGAGTAGCAACCAATGACAGAGAACCGGCAATCAGGATCGTACCGATCATCAAAAGGATTTTTGTTCGTTTCATAGGCTTTCTCCTTCATCTACAGATTCTATAACAACAGAGAGGAGAATCGGCAACGTGTATCCATCCGTCTTCACGTACTCTTTAACTCTTTGAAGAAATGTGAAGATGGATCAACCTTCCCTCAAGGCTGAGCAGACCTTCCTCTTCCATGGCTTTCAAAGCTCTGCTGACCGACGTTCGGGCAAACCCAAGTCGGTCGGCAAGCTCTTTCTTGCTGGTGGGAAGCATCACGAGCGTGCTGCATTGCTGATGGGAAAGCGTTTGAAGATACCCGAGCAGACTCTCTTTCAGGCTCTGGGCGGAGAGTTGTGAAACCGTTCGGCTCAACTCATGGGCACGGTCACTTATCAGGGCAAGCAAGGCCAGCAAGAACTGCTGGTTCTCTTCGCACAACTGGAGAACCAAAGACTTCTTCAGATGCAGTATTTCAGCCTGGCTATCACAGACCACCTGCATCGGATAACGATTGAAAGAGCCGAACAGCAACGTGGCACCATAGATATCCCCTGCCTGCAACACCCTTGCCTTGAAGACATTACCCTCGGCATCAATGCTCTGGATGGAGATGGAACCGCTCAACACCACATCAAGGGTGGAACAGAACTGATCGGCTAGATAGAGCAACTGTCCCTTGGCGTAGTGCTTTCTCTTTGCCCCTCCACCTTCCAGACAAGTCTGGTCGAAGAGAGAGAAAAGCGGGAAATCGGGTAAACTATCCATGAGAACCTCCAAAAGTGTGACATAGGTAACACTATATGCTTCAGCATGCCTGTATACTAGGGTATATCCCAAGAAAGGAGTCTAGTATGTTGGAGACCGTATATAGCTACACAAAAAGTCAGGAGAAGGTGGTTGAGAAGCTGGTAGGAGATGACCAGGTGATGATCAACCATGTCGTACTTGCCAAGGGAGATGCCCTTCCTGAACACTACTCCGATTCGAATGTCTACCGATTGTTGTACAGGGGATGCTGACCATAGCATTGGAAGAAACTGAACCCAACCACTATCAGAGCCAAGTGGTGAATGTCCCCTTCCACACCAAAATGAATATTTCAAATACCCATGCAGAACCCTTGGAGTTCTTCATCGTCAAAGCCCCTCACCCCAGAGTATATAAGGTGCAAAACGCATGAAACGAGTAATCCAACGCATCATCCAGGTCCTCTTCCTCATCCTCTTCACCCTCTTGGTGGTGAGTGGAAAGGTACAGATATGGATGGCCATTTTCGTGGCTTCCACCCTTCTCTCGCTGATCTTCTCCCGCTTCTACTGTGGGTGGATTTGTCCGATCAACACGGTGATCAAGCCCATCACGTACCTCAAGAATAAGCTGAAGCTCAAGAGTCTGAAAACCCCAGCCTTCCTGCGAAACGGAGTGGTGAGGATCATCATCCTCATCGCTTTTCTTGCGATGATGGCCATGGTCTTCAGGACAGGGAAAAAGCTGCCGGTCCTTCCGGCCCTGGTGGGAATTGGATTTGTGCTCTCCCTTTTCTTCGAGGAAGCATTGTGGCATCGTTGGCTCTGCCCGTACGGAACCATCCTCTCCCTACCCTCACGGGCAGCACGCAAAGCGATGGTGATAGACCCCAACCTGTGCACCAACTGCACACGCTGTGCCAAGGTTTGCCCCTCTCAGGCCATTGTAAAGGACGAGAAGCACCGTATCATCAAGCACGAGTGCTTGGTTTGCGGCGAATGCGAACGCGTCTGCACCAAGGGCGCGATCAAGTACCGCTGATACGAAAAACAGGGAGAGCGTTTGCTCTCCCTGCGGTTTGTATGGGTACTGCTGGTGTGCTTACTTCTTTTCCTTGCGGAAACAGAGGAACCAATCGAGGCAATACTGATTTTCGTCCTTGCTCTCCATGCGCTCCTTGGCCGTGCCACAGCTGCCCGGGGTCGGGATGATGACGTCATCACCGGGTCTCCAGTTTGCCGGGGTTGCAATCTTTTCCTTGTCCGCCTTCTGAAGGGCGAGGACAACACGCTTGATCTCGTCAAAGTTGCGGCCGAGGGAAGCGGGGTAGAAGAGAATTGTTCTCACGACACCATTGGGGTCGATGACGAAGACTGCCCTAACAGCTTGGGTAGAGGACTGGGACTGAAGCATGCCATACTTGCGTGCCACTTCCATCTTGATGTCCTCAATGAGGGGGAACTTTACCTCGATGCCCTTCATGCCATTCCATTCCAACTCCTGGATCTTTCTCAGCCAAGCAATGTGTGCATACAGGGAGTCAATGGAAAGACCGACAAGCTCGGTGTTGAGAGACTTGAACTCATCTGCCATGGAAGCAAAAGTCATGAATTCGGTGGTACAGACCGGAGTGAAGTCAGCGGGGTGGCTGAAGAGGATTACCCACTTTCCCTTGTAGTCTTCAGGGAAGTTGATCTCACCCTGGGTGGTGACCGCGTGGAAACTGGGAGCCTTGTCCCCGATCAAAGGCATGCTGGTATAGTTCTGCATCTCGTCCATGTGAATATCTCCTTGTGTGTGGTGAATTGATATGACCTAATAGTAATCAATCCTATTAATAATATCAAGTACTTATTAATACTTTTTATCATTAATAACTCTTTGACTTTCAAATTGAAGAAATTAAATACATATCAGAGAAGAATCCTAAGAGAGTCCAAGAAAACCCGTACCAAAGAGAAACAACCAATGCTACACTTTCGCTCATGGGAAAGAGTGTAGGTAGAGCAGAAGTAGCAAAAGCCGCAGGCGTATCGGAATCGACGGTATCGCGTGCCCTGAGCGACTCCCCTCTCATCAGCGACGAAATCAAGAAAAAAGTGCGTATGGTCAGCGAGCAGCTGGGGTACTTTCCCAGCCGCACCGCCACGTTGTTCGCCAGTAACAAGAGCTTTGCCATTGGCTTTGTTGTTCCCTACTACCCCAGCATCATGCCCTTCACCCGCCCCTACTTTCCCAGCCTGCTTGACGGATTGTTGCTGGGAAGTCTGGAGCACAACTACACCATAAGCATCGTCTTTGAAAACCATCTGGGTCGCTATCGTTCCTACTATGAGCTCATCAACAGTCATAGCTATGATGGACTGGTCTTCGCCATCACCAAGGACCAGTTTCCCGAGCTCCAGCCGCTCATCGACCGCTCCCTCCCCTTCGTACTGGTCAACAACTACCAGGAGGGTGCGGCAAGCATCTATGCCCGGCCGGATGTGGGGATGACCAAGGCATTTGAGCACGCAATTTCCCTAGGCCACTCGCACATCGGCTACATCACCGGGGACCTGCAGTTCAAGAACGGAAAGGATCGGCTTGCTATGTTCGAGCAGCTGGCAAGATGCTACCACTGCACCACCACCATTGT
>JAAYQY010000166.1 GCA_012519125.1 Spirochaetales bacterium | reverse complement strand
ATCCAGAAACCGTCATCTGGTATTCTGCTCTGATGATTCTCTACCACACTACATAGTCAAAAGCTCATAGGCAGCATACTCATGATCGAAGTGATACCCCAGTCTCAGGGCAAGCTGCAAAGATTGTTTGGTATGGGCATCCCAAGACGGAAAAAGACCTTTCTGTAGACAGGTGAGAATAAGCTTGGCAGAACATGCTGCAGCCAACCCCTGTCTTCTCTGCTCTGGATGGGTATCGACCTCGATCTCGATTCCCCCTGGATAGGAGTAATAGGAAGAAGCTCCACTTACCACCGATCCATCCTTGAGAGCGCAGAAACCCAAACCGTGTTCGGCGTACAGCTCATAGCTTGGAAACAGCGAAACCAAGTCCTTGGACCAAGCCTGAGAGAGGCATTGGTGGTACAGATGTTCATCAATTGGCTTCAGGACATACCCTTCCTTCAGCGCCTCTACAGTGCTTTGCAGCACTGCTTCGTTGAAGCTGTGCTCATTCTTTTTCAGTGCATAGCGGGTGAATGCCCGTGCCTTGTTCCCAAAGACCTCCTCGATGAGCCTATTCCATCCTTGGTCAGAACCAACCAGTATCAGGTAAGCAGGCCCTCTCATGGCTACAAACTCTCTGAGTAGGGTTTTTGAGGGGATTCCTCCAAGACGGGCAAAGTCCCCAACCACGGCAATAGCGCTAGCTGACTTTTCCTGCTCATCGACATAGACTTCTCCCATGACTCCCTGCAAGCAGGCAGCGAGCATGGTATCTTGAGCTCTTTCGAAAAATGGCGAGGCTTTCTCTGGGTTGTTGAGTTTCTGCATACCCTAGAAGATAGCATGATTGAGAAAGGTCGCAAGTATTGGCTGGGCCAATAGCTGAAGAAAATGAGGAATAGCCATACGTAACCCCTTCCTGCATGAACAAGAAGGGGTCAACTACAAGAAAGCATTGAATTAATTGTGGGCAGCCTTGAAACGATTTCCAACCAAATTGGCCGATACCACCAACAACGTTGAGAAGAAGATCATGATGATACCGAGGGCTGACAGCCTACCCCACAGACCATCCTCGCTGAAGCGAAGGATTTGGACTGCAAGCACTTCCGTCCCTGGACGGGAGAGCACTACCGAGAGGCTGAGTTCACGCAGGAACATCGTAGCCATCAGGACCCAGCCTGAAACAATGCCCGGAACCAACAAAGGAACAACAATTCTTCTCATCGTTGTCAGAAGCGAAGCCCCGCACACTGCCGAGGACTCCTCCAAGTGGCTGTGAATCTGGACAAAGGCACTGGTGAGTGGTCGAATGCCATAGGGCAGATAAGTTGCAATGTACCCGATGAGCAGAGCCCAAATGGTTGCATAGAGCGGCGTCTTGATGAAGAACCACATGAACCCGATACCAATGACGATACCCGGGAAGGAGAATGAGAGAAAGCTCAAGGACTCCAAAACCCCTGCTGCTTTGCTCTTCACCTTTACGATGACATAGGCAACAAAGAGGGAGAGAACCGTTCCCAAGGTAGCCCCTACAATACCTAGGAACAAACTGTTCTTCAAGGAAAGCAAGGAGATGGGATCTTTCATTACCGTCTTCCAGTGATCGAAGTTCATCATCGAGAATGCCCGTGCACTGGGAACCATCGAATAGGGAACAAGCGAGGTATAGAGCAAGACCAGAACAGGAAGCACGATCAAAACAAACGAGACAAGCAGCAGAACGATGAAAAGAGGGATCCTAGCCTTCTTGAGCTCGATCACCACCGGCTTGAAGCCCCTGCTGGAGACAGTCACGAACTTCTCGCTGCTGCGGGTAAAATAACGATACACATAGATCAGGGAGATGGAGAGAACCAGAATGCTCATGCCGATTGCGGCAGCCTTGCCGTAGTCGGCAACGAAGCCCGTGTTGACCGTTCGATAAATATAGGTTGCGAGCACATAGACACGACCCGGCATACCCAGTACCGACGGAACAGCAAAGGAGGCAAGACAACGCACCACACACAGGATGAATGCTGCAAGAATGGCTGGACGCAGCACAGGCAGCGTAATCTTGAACAGCGTCTTCATATTACTGCCCCCGAACACCTTCGAGGACTCCTCAAGCGATACATCAAAGGATGCCATCGCAGGCGAGATGATCAAGTAGGCAATCGGAAGATCGAGCAAACCTTCCACCATAATCATCCCTGGAAGCGAGTAGATATTGAACGGCGCTTTTGCAAGGTTAAAGGCTTGCATGATCCAGAGATTCAGAATCCCATTGGAAGGATTGAGCAGCAACGCCCAACTGACTGCAAACAGCACGTGAGGAATCATCATGGGCACCACTGAAAGCACCTTGAACAGGAACTTCCAATGGATGTTCGTCCGGTTGTTGAGGTAGGCCAGGAAGAGCGACAGCACCGTTGCGAACAGCGCTGAACCTGCGACAAACACCACGGTATTCATGAGAACTGCCAACAAGGCAGGATCAGTGTAGACGGAAATGTACTTGTCGAAGGTAAAAGCACCCACATTGCGCAGGCCCTTGGAGAAGCTGCCGATCACCAACATCACCACCGGGGCCAGCGTGAGGGAGACAAGAATCAGAATCAACAGATAGGTAAGCTTTGTATGCCGAGTTTTTGCCATAGTATCCTCTTCCTACCTTGAAACCAAAAGGCAGTGGTCTGCGATGGAAACTACCACCTCATCTCCTTCCTTCACCTTCGAATCGGGATCGACTTTCACCATAATCAGCTGATCCCCAACCAAAATCTCACTCTCATACACCTCACCGACAAAGACCATGGTATGCATCTTCCCGACCAACGTGTTCTGATGCGTATCCTTGTCTTTTGGATCAATCAGATCCACAAATTCGGGCCTGATGCAGAGGGTAATCTCACTTCCAGCGGGAAACTCACGTTTGGCACACATGAAATCCCCAATTGAGGAGCTCACCTTGGTATACCCACTGCCCTGCTCTTCGATGGTTACCGGCAACAGGTTTGAGCGACCGATGAAGTCAGCAACGAACTGATGTTCGGAGTCGAAGTAAATCTTCTTCGGATCTCCGATTTCAATGATGTTGCCTGCACGCATCACCCCAATCTGATCACTGAGTGCCAGAGCCTCAATGCGGTCGTGGGTAACATAGACGGCCGTAATGGCAAGTTCACTCAGAAAACTTCTCAGTTCCTTGCGTGTTTCTTCACGAAGCT
>JAAYQY010000165.1 GCA_012519125.1 Spirochaetales bacterium | reverse complement strand
TGATTGCACAGTCGGTGGGGACGATGGCCATAGACATGGAGACGTGTGAGCTCTACACCCTTGCCCGCCTCAAGCACGTGGAGGCGCTTACCTTGCTTACCGTAAGCGATTCCCTGCTTACCGGTGAGCAGGTTCCTCCTGCCCAACGGCAGAGCACCTTCGATGCAATGGTCGACCTTGCCCTGCTTACGCTCTTCAGCTGAGCGGAAAAACGCACGCAGTTGACTAAGACCGATGATTCTTTTACGATTGCAGGAAAGAACATCCATTTGGATGCGTTGCGGGAGTAAGCATGATTCTCATCAATATTGATTCCTTGTCTACTACCGAGCTGCAGTACATTGCCCAGCAAGAACGGCTGAGCAACTGGCAGTCTCTCGACCGCGAAGAACTCATCGATGCACTCGAGGAGGCTTTTGGGGAACAGGATGATGAGCTTCCTTCTGCAATGAAGGGAAAGATCAACCGAAACCGATACTGCAACGCACTGACCGACTTCCGCGGAAATAAGCAGCATATCAATGCGCTTCCCGGTGTTGAGGATCTTCCTGAATCGTATCTCGATACTTCCATTCACCTCTTGCTGCGTGATCCTCAGTGGGCCTTTGCCTACTGGTCGCTCTCCCCAGCTTCAAATCTGATGATTTTCGGCGAGGACGGGCAGGAGAAAAGCAGCCTCTTTTTGCGGGTGCAGGAGACCAACCTGGTTACCGGTGAGGTGAGGACGTTTGACATCAGCATCTCCTTGGAAGATACCCAATGGAACATCAATCTGCCGAACATCGGTTCTTCCTACGTGGTCGATCTGTGTTGGCGTGACAAGAAGGGCAATGAGATGTCCCTCGCACAGAGCAAGAGTGTAGATACGTTTCCCTCGTATTGGCAGGAGCATGTTGATGAGCTGGCCATGGACGGGGATCTGTTTACCATGCACTTTTCTTCGCTGGTGACTCGTGAAGGGGAGATTGTAGACAATGCAGTGCTTCGTGAGATCGCCCAGACCTTGAGCAAGGGGGTTCTGTAATGTCCAATACGTCTGTGGCCTTCATCCTGAATGCCCATCTTCCGTTTGTCCGGCATCCTGAATATCCAAGATTTCTGGAAGAAGATTGGTTGTTTGAGTCGATCAGCGAAAGCTACCTTCCCCTGCTGAGGATGTTCAACAAGCTGAAAGCAGAGCGCATCAGTTTCAAGTTCACCATCAGTCTCTCCCCAACCTTGTGCTGCATGCTCAGTGACCCCATCCTTCAGGAGAGGTTTTTGCAGTATCTGGAACGCCATATCGAACTTGGCCACAAAGAAGTGCAGCGCTGCAGTGAGAGTCAGCCTGAGTTCTTGGAGATGGCGCAGTTCTATCTCGACCAGGCGAAGCAGAATCTCAGCGACTATCAGGATCTGTACCGCAACAATATCCTTGATGCCTTCAAGGCACTGGAAACCAGCGGTCATCTGGAGCTTGCCACCACAGCGGCAACCCACGCATATCTTCCACTCTACAAAGAGTATCCCACTGCCATCAATGCCCAGGTTGAACTGGGTGTGCAATCCTTTTTGACCACCTTCGGACACCTTCCCAAAGGTTTCTGGTTGCCAGAGTGCGGCTATTATCCCGGTCTTGAGGAGAATCTGAAGTACCACGGCATCAACTGGTTCCAGACTGCAAGCCAGTCAATGCTCCTCTCCCAGGACAAGGTGCAGTATGGTGATTACCGTCCGGTTCGCTGTCCGAACAGTGTTGCCGCCTTCCCCCGTGATTTCCAAGGCACCAGTTTGGTCTGGTCCAACAGCAGTGGCTATCCGACAGACAGGGTATACCGTGAATTCTATCGCGACATCGGCTATGACCTGCCGATGGAGTACATCAAGCCGTACATCCACGAGCCGGAGGTTCGTGTCTTCACCGGCTACAAGTATTGGGCGATCACCGGGCAAACTGACCAGAAGATTCCCTACCGCCGTGAGCTTGCCCAAGCGAAAGTTCGTGAGCATGCCCGAAACTTCCTCTACAACCTCACACGCAAGGGTTCTGACCTCGCCCCTTCCATGGAGAACCAGCCGCTGTTTACCCTTGGTTTTGATGCCGAGCTGTTCGGTCACTGGTGGTTTGAGGGAATCGATTGGCTTGAGCAGGTCATCCGCCTTGTTGCCGAACCTGGACAAACGGTGGCATTGACCTCTCCCTCCGCTTTCCTTTCGAAGGAGGGTTCCACCTTGCAGACTGCACGGCCTGCATTCTCCTCGTGGGGCCAAGGCGGTTACAGCGCAGTCTGGCTGGATGGAGCGAATGCTTGGACCTACAGGCATATCCACAAGGCAATCGAGAGGATGGAGGAGTTGAGCCTGCGGTTCAGCGACCAGATCAGCCTCAAGCAGAGATTCCTCAACCAAGCTGCAAGGGAAGTGCTTCTGTCCATGGCGAGTGACTGGCCCTTCATTCTCTTCAACAAGAGCAGCACTGAGTATGCAGAAAAGCGTTTGAAAGACCATCTGAAGAATTTCAATGTGGTCTACGGGAATATGTGCAAGAATGCGGTGAATACCGAGTGGTTGGTGAAGGCAGAGAAGCGCAACAGCATTTTCAGCGACATCGATTACAACATTTTCAATCCCAACCGATAACAATCCTGTCACCCAAATCGACCCCTTTCCTCAGTAGAGGAGAGGGGTTTTCTCTATCCGGACACAACTTCCTTTCTGCTCATATTGGTTTACGTCTGTTAAGCGATAGTGAAGGATTTTCGTAATTGTACCGGCTAAAGGGGAGAAAGTTCGGTTGTGCTGCGGTGGGAAGAAGTGTACATTATTGGATACAAGTGGGAAAAAATCCCAAAAATGTTGCAAAAAGGTAGGAGCGTGGCATGTTGACTGGTGAGTTTTACAACACCATAGACGACAAGGGTCGCATTCTTATCCCCTCCCGTTTGCGTTCGGCACTCGAAGGGGAGGCTCTGTATGTGACCCGAGGTCTGGAAACCTGCCTTTGGCTCATGCTCCCTTCCGATTTTGAGAAATTGAAGAACACCATCATCAGCGGTCCGGGCTCCATGTTTGACCGGAAGCTCAGGATATTGCAGCGAGGCATGATAGCTCCGGCTCAGCTTTGCGAATTCGACAAGGTGGGAAGAATCAATATTCCCCAAAGTCTTCGCGAGAGCGTCGGCTTGTCCGCCAAGGAAGATTCAGTGCTTTTGGGTACCGGCAACTATCTGGAATTGTGGAACAGAGCTGAGTATGAGCGCTACCTCTCGCAGAGCATGGGAGAGTTCCTCGATGCTGCACAATCTCTCAGTGAGATGATCAGGGAGGACCTTTGATGGAATATGTCCACTACTCAGTCATGAGACAGGAGATCCTTGAGAATCTGATACCTCCTCAGGACACTGAGGCTACCATGGTCGACTGTACCTGTGGGGAGGGTGGGCACACCCATCTTTTTCTCTCCACCTATCCGAACTTGCGTGTCATCGGCCTGGATCGGGACAGCTCGATCCAACAGAAGGCCATCCAGCGGATGGAACGTTTTGCTGATCGTTTCACACCGAAGAACATCTGGTTTGACGATTTCTTTGCCGATGCCCAGGAGAACTCCTTTGATCTGGTACTCTTTGATCTGGGCATTTCCAGCTACCACTATGAGGAGAGCGAACGCGGCTTCTCCTTCCGCAAGGATGAGGTGCTGGACATGCGGTTGGACAAGACGGCCCCGATCAGTGCTCTTGATGTGGTCAACGGCTATCAGGAAGAACGGCTTGCTGATGTCATCTACCAATTTGGGGAAGAGCGATACTCACGCAGGATTGCCCGTGCAATCGTTGAGCGACGGAAGACCGGAAAGATCACCACCAGTGAAGAGTTGGCTTCAATCATCTATAAGGCTGTTCCCTCAGGGTATCGCTATGGGCACATCCATCCGGCGACGAGGAGCTTCCAGGCAATTCGCATCGAGGTGAACCGGGAGCTGGATCGCATCGAACCTGCGCTGAAGGGAGCTATCAAGGCTCTGAAGAGTGGAGGGAGGATGGCTGTGATCAGCTTTCACTCCCTGGAGGACCGCAAGGTCAAATGGTTGTTCAAGGCATTGGGGGAGGGTGAGAATCCGACCATCCGGATCCTTACCAAGAAACCTTTGATTCCGAGTGATACAGAACGGGAGGAGAATCCGGCAAGCAGAAGTGCAAAGCTGAGGATTATCGAGAAGCGATAAGGAGTGGGGTATGGGTAACGATTGGTACACGACAGATCTCAAACAACGACCCGTTCAGCGAAGCCGCCGCTTCGTGCGCATTGAACAGATGGTTGTCCTGATGATGCTGCTCTGTGTCATGGCTGCCATGTTTGTCCCGCTCTGGCAGAGGGGGGTGAACCGCAGTCTTGAGATTGAGTACCAGACCCTGCTGAACAACCGTCAAGCATTGGAAGAGCAGAGGCAGGTCCTGTTGGCAGGAATTTCCAAGCTCTCCATGCCGGAACAACTGGTAGAGGGTGCGTGGAAAGAGGACATCGCCTTCCAGCCGATCAGGGCGGAAGCGGTGATCATGCTGTCCAGGAGAGTCCATGAGTGAACATCAGAATATTGCCCAGTTTGCATTTGATCCTCACCAAATAGCCCCTCTTTGCAATGCAAGGTGCATGCGAGGTGGGGCTGTGCGCATCAGCAACGTGCAGATCGACAGCAGGAAGTGCACTACCGGTTCTCTCTTTTTCGCCCTCAAAGGGGAGAAAGTTGACGCCATCTCTTTCCTTGCACAGGTTGAGGCCAACGGAGCGAGTGCTGTGGTTGTGCCGTTTGAACAGGTATCTCGAGCGCTTAGGGAAGTTTCCATTGCAGTATTGGGCTGCGACGATGTACTTTCCAGCTTGCACTCTTTGGCGCGCTCGTACCTGAACCTCATCCCGTGCTTGCAGACGGTGGGTATCACCGGTAGTTGCGGAAAAAGCACTACCAAGGAAGCGATTGCCCGCATCACCAGCGTCTTGGGACCGACCGCAAGGACTCCTGGCAATCTCAACAGTGAATTCGGCCTCCCTTTGAGTATTTTCGGACTGGGAAGAGAGAGCAGGTATGGTGTCTTTGAGATGGGAATCGATCATGTAGGTGAGATGGACCGGATGGTTTCGATCCTTAAGCCTTCGGTGGCTGTGTTGACCAACATAGGCATCTCCCATCTGGAGAAGATGGGCAGTGAAACGACGATTGCCCGCGAGAAAGCAAAGATTTTCCATCCTGAACTGAAAGCCGGCTTTGTCAGCCGGGACTGCAAGCATTTCGATCTGATCCAGGCGCAGGCCTCAGTCTCCCTTGGCCGTTACAGCGCCAATGACATCGAAGCTGTGGATCTGGGCCTCGAAGGATGGCAGCTCTCCTATGGTGGTCAGACCTTCAGAATTCGGTCGGTCGGAAAGCATCTTTTGGAAGACGTGGTGGGAGCTATCAGGGTAGGAGCGTATCTGGGTGCTGATGCAATGGATATTGCCCAGGCCTTGGAAGGCTTTGAGCCGATGCACGGGCGCTCGTTTGTCCATCACAGCAGGGTCACCATCGTCGACGACTCCTACAATGCAAGCCTTGATTCCACCACCAGTATCCTTCGTTACCTCTCATCCCTCTCCTGGGGTGGGGCAAAGAAAGTGGTGCTTGGACCCATGAAGGAACTTGGCCAGCTCTCAGCTGAGGCGCATCGCAGTGTAGCGGATACGCTCTCCTCTTGTTCTTTCAGCAAAGCGTATCTGTACGGTGAGGAGATGGAAGAGGCAGCATTCTGTCTCAAGCGCTCCCGGTTCACCGGAGAGGTCTCCTACACCAAATCCTTTACCCATCTGGAAGATGAGGTGGGAAAGCAGACAAAAACCGGGGATCTCTATCTGTTGAAAGCTTCCCGGTCAGTTGGGATGGAACGACTGATACCCTTCCTCCAAAGGAGGGCGCGATCCTATGCCTAGCAGGTTGCCCATCCTCCTTTTTGCCTCGCTTCTGTTGACCTTCGTGCTCTCGAAGGTCCTCTTGTCATTGGTGGGAAGGAGTTCTGTGGCGATCAAGCCTGAGTTGAGAAGCGTACACGCATCCAAGGCCGGCACCCCGGTTGTTGGGGGTATTGCCTTCGTTATGGGAGCTTTTCTTGTTTCCTTGGCCGATCCTGAGCTTGCCTCCCCGATGGTCCTGTATCCCGTGTTCGGCCTCTTGCTTTTTGCCTTGGTTGGCTTTTTGGATGACCACCTCAAGCGGACATCCTACAATGGGGATGGTCTGCCCTCGTTGCTCAAGCTGGCTCTTCAGGTGCAAGCTGCACTGCTTTTATTGATCATTCTCAAGCAGCACGGCCTCATCGACACCACCCTTGATCTTGGGTTTGCCTCACTGCCGTTGGGTCCTGCCTACTACCTCTTTGCCCTGCTGTACATCCTCTATTTTGTGAATGCGATAAACATCATCGATGGTTTGGACGCACTGGCGGCCGGTTCA
>JAAYQY010000164.1 GCA_012519125.1 Spirochaetales bacterium | reverse complement strand
TGGAAAAGTCATCAACAAGGCAGTCGGTGTACGCGACGCAGCCGCTCTGAAGAAGACCCTCGGCATCTAAGAGAAATCTTTTTCAGTTGAGACCCACAGTGATTATGTTTCACTGTGGGTAATTTTTTTATCTCTGAACTGCCCTTTGAAAAAGAATGTTTCTTTTTATAGAAACTTTTGGTGGAAAATGCTTGACAGAATGTTTCTATTCAAAGTAACATCGGACCCAAGAAGGAGAACACCATGCAAAACGCAATTACCAAAGAGATCAACACCACCAATCTTCCTGACCAGGATGGACGCTTCGGAGAGTACGGCGGAGCATACCTGCCGCCCCAGCTTCAGAGTGTGATGGACGAGATAACCCAAGCATATCTGGAAATCGTACAAGATCCAGCATTTCTTACCGAGCTATCCACTTTGCAGAAACACTATGTGGGGCGCCCTTCTCCTGTCTATCATGCAAAACGCCTCAGTGAAGCTGTCGGTGGAGCACAAATCTATCTCAAGCGAGAAGATTTGAATCATACCGGAGCCCATAAGATCAACCACTGTATCGGTGAGGTGCTCCTTGCGAAGAAGCTTGGCAAGAAGAAAGTAATTGCAGAGACCGGGGCTGGACAGCATGGTGTAGCCTTGGCCACCGCAGCTGCACTACTCGGACTTGAGTGCGACATTTACATGGGTGACATCGATATCAAGAAAGAAGCTCCCAACGTAAGCAGGATGAAGATACTCGGTGCAACGGTTGTTCCCGTAAGTCGTGGAACCAGAACGCTCAAGGATGCCGTGGATGCAGCCTTTGAAGCCTATCTTGGAGACCCGGTGACCCAAATCTATTGCATTGGTTCCGTTGTCGGTCCCCATCCCTTCCCCATGATGGTCCGCGATTTCCAAAGCGTGGTCGGCATCGAGGCACGAAAGCAGATCCAGGAGATGACCGGAAGGCTTCCCGACTCTGTGGTGGCGTGTGTAGGCGGTGGATCGAACGCCATGGGTATCTTCAGTGCCTTCCTCGAGGACAAGCAGGTGAAACTGTATGGGGTGGAACCTGCAGGCAAAGGACTCGATACCCCGGACCACGCAGCTACCATCACCAAGGGTTCGGTGGGAATCCTCCATGGATTCAAAAGTCTCCTGCTGCAGGACAACTCAGGTGAACCACTTCCTGTCTACTCCATCGCCAGTGGCCTGGACTATCCGGGTGTCGGTCCCCAGCACAGCTACCTGCACTCCATCGGCAGGGTGCACTACGAAAGTGCCACCGACCGCGAGGCAGTAGAAGCGTTCTACGGCCTGAGTCGTATGGAAGGCATCATCCCCGCCCTCGAATCCAGTCATGCGGTGGCACACGCCATCAAGATGGCCCAGCAGCTTGGCAAGGATACTAATATCTTGGTCAATCTCTCCGGTCGTGGTGACAAGGACATCGACTATGTCATGGAGAACTACCCGCTGGTAGAGTACGAACCACAGAACAATGGAAACGGCTTCAAGGAGTTCCTTGCTCATATCAAGCAGAAGTAAAACAGAAGGAACTCTCAAGAGGGACGCACTCATTTGGGTGCGTCCTTTCTCTTTTCTAGAATGATACCTGCATTCCCACGGTGGGGCCGATCAAAATCTGGGGAGCACGCTCATCGCGGTCCAGCAGGCGGTTGGTCAGATAGGGACCAAGAAACCCAATGGCTGAACCGATGGCCGCTCCTGCAAGCACATCTCCCAGATGGTGGTTGCCGCTGAGCACCCGGAGGGTGGCAGTGGTGGCAGCCAGACCCCAGGTTGCGTAGCTTACGGCTTTCATGGCCTTTGAATCAGGATACCAGAGAGCCTGGAGGGTTTGGGTATAGGCAGCAGCACTGAAGGCCATCAGGGCATGACCGGAAGGAAAGGACTCATAGTCTTCGCTGGTATCGGCCGGGCGGTCGATCATCTCCCCGACATAGGGTCTTGCACGCTCAATGGTGTGCTTGAGAACCGAACGTGTTGCATAGGCAACCACCATGGTGCCGGCATAGCTGGTCCCAATGGCAAGATAATCGGAGGGTGGTGCTGACAACACAAAGAGGGACGGGGCAAGGGCGGTGAGCCCCAGCGTCACATCACTTACCGTGGAAAGATCCTCATCGTAGGCGAATGAGAGGGAGAAGAGGTTGGGTGTTGCGAGCATCAGCAGGATGGTGAGCAGGATGAGAGAACGCTTCTTGGGCATGGATACCTCCGGTCAAGAAATAGTCTACTTGCTCATTTACTCCTGCTCAAGAGCAAGACGTATCTCATAGGAGGAGAATCCCTTTTTGCCCATGAGAAGACGGGCTTTCTCTGTTCCGCCTTTCGCAAGAGCAAGTTGATACGCTCTTTGGGCATACTCAGTGGCCAGTTCTTCGCTGAAGAGCTCATCCAAGGCTCGCTGGGCATCCTGGCGGTTCACCCCTTTGGATGCAAGCC
>JAAYQY010000163.1 GCA_012519125.1 Spirochaetales bacterium | reverse complement strand
CCCTTCTTGGCCCCCTCGAGCACACCGTCCTTGCCCAGCACCACAGTCTTCACGTGCGGGCTGTTGGGCAGCATCGTGATCACCACAGGCACCTGCGACGCTACGTCGGCTGAGCTCTTTGCGGCCACTGCACCGGAAGCCACCACGTCGGCTACGTTCGCCGCATTCACATCATAACAAACAATACTATGCCCTGCCTTCAGCAGGTTCTTGGCCATGGGCTTGCCCATGATCCCCAATCCAATGAATCCAATCGTCATATGAGTTTCTCCTATCTACGTTAGCGAACCATGCAAGGCTTCTTGCTGTCGAACTTCCAACCCGGGATCAGATACTGCATGGAAACAGCATCGTTGCGCGCCCCGACCTCAAGCTTTCGATAGACCTCGTTCGCTTTCATCACTGCATCCATGTTCAGCTCAAGGCCAAGGCCGGGAGCATTGGAAACATGAATCTTTCCGTCCTTGATCTGGTAGGGATTGTTGGTCAGGTACTGACCATCCTGCCAGATCCAATGGGTATCCATCGCTGTGATATCACCGGGCGCTGCAGCTGCGCAGTGGGCGAAGATAGCCAGCGAAATATCAAAATGGTTGTTGGAGTGCGAACCCCAGGTCAGACCCCAGTCGTTGAGCACCTGGGCCATACGCACTGAGCCGCTCATCGTCCAGAAGTGCGGATCGGCCAGCACGATGTCCACGCTCTTTTCGCATGCCGCATGGTAGAACTGCTTCCAGTCGGTTGCAATCATATTCGTTGCAGTGGGAATACCGGTGCGCATCTTGAACTCTGCCATGGTCTCACGGCCCGAGTAGCCCCGCTCTGTACCACAGGGATCCTCGGCGTAGGTGAGGCTGCTCCCCTTGCACAGGGCAACCGCCTCATCGAGCTTCCAAGCCCCGTTGGGATCGATATTGATACGGGCGTCGGGGAAGCGCTTGGCCAAGGCTTCGATCGCCTCCATCTCCTTCGCACCTTCCAGAACACCGCCCTTGAGCTTGAAGTCCTTGAATCCATAGTAGGACTGAAGTGCCTCAGCCTGTTCCACGATCGCCTTGCTGTCCATGAACGGATTGCGGCGAATCTTGTACCAGGGGTTGGAGGAGGAACTCTCATCGAGGTACGGCAAGTCGGTCTTGCGCTTGTCAGCCTGGTAGAAGAGGTAGCCCAGGGTGACGATATCGTCGCGCTGGCGTCCATCACCAAGCAAGTCACACACAGGAAGTCCAAGGAACTGGCCCCAGAGGTCGAGCATGGCACACTCAACTGCAGTCTCGGAGTGTACCACGTCCTTCAGGTTTGCCAGGGAAAGGTTCTGCAACCCCTCACTGTTCTTGGAGCGGTTGTTGTGGATGTCGGTCAGGCGCTTGAGCACTGCTCGGTAGCTGCTGATGGACTGTCCGACCACCAAGCTCTTCGACTCTTCCAAAGCCTGGGCAATGGCCTCACCACCATGCACCTCTCCCACGCCGGTATTGCCGCTGCTGTCCTTGAGGATCACCAGGTTGCGGGTGAAGTAGGGAGAGTGGGCTCCGCTGAGGGAGAGGAGCATGCTGTCATACCCTGCTACAGGGATGACCAGCATTTCGGTGATGATGGGAAATTCGTGCTTCGTATGCATTGCTTACTCCTCGCTTGTTGCTTTCTTGGGTTTGTACTGCTTGTACAGGGTGGCGGCCAAACTGACGATGGCCAAAACCAGGAACATGGCGCTGATCGGACGGGTGAATACTTCCTGGAAGTTTCCGTTCGAGTACTCAAGACCACGTCTGAGGTTCGTCTCAAAGGCGCTCTCCAGAATGAAGCCCAGGATGAACGGAGGGGCAGGAACACCGGCCTTTGACATGGCCAGACCGATGATACCGAAGAGGATGAGGCCCCACATGTCAAAGACACGGTTGTTCAGTGCATAGGCACCGATGGCACACAGCACCACGATGAGGGGAAGCAGGATGTTGGCAGGAACCTTCAGCACCTTGACAATGGCTCGCATTCCCAAGTACATGACCAAAGCCATCACAATCATGGAAAGGATCATCGAAGCGAAAATCTGATAGACCGTCGCCCCGTTGGACTGGAACAAGAGAGGACCGGGCTGCATGCCGTGCAGCATGAACCCGCCCAGCAGGATGGCCGTCGCCCCGTCACCGGGAATACCCAAGGTGAGCAACGGGATCATGGCACCGCCGATGGAGGCGTTGTTGCTTGCTTCACTGGCTATGATGCCGTCGGGGATACCGGTACCAAACTTCTCAGGGTGCTTGCTCGATGTCTTGGCCACCGAGTAGGCGATGATGTTGCTCGTAGATCCACCGATGCCGGGCAGAATGCCGATGCCAAGGCCGATCAGGGAGGAACGGACAAAGTTGATGCCCTGTCCCTTCAGGTCCTTGAGCGTGAAGCCGAGACCGCGCATCTTGTACTCGCGGACCTGTGCCTTCTCCTGTTCGCTTCCTGCGGTGGAGAGTACCTCGCTGATCGCATACAGACCAACCAGCACAGCAAGCAGGTTGAAGCCACTGGTCAGCTGCAGGGAGCCGAAAGTGAAGCGCTTGGCGCTGTCAATCGGAGAAAGCCCCACGGTGGCGAACATCATGCCGAAGAGTGCACTGAGCAGACCCTTGACGATGGACTTGCCGGTGAGTGAGGAGATCAGGGTGAGGGCGAAGACCGTAACGGAGAAATACTCCCACGGGCCGAACTTGATGGTCAGGTTCGCCAAAGTCGGGCTGAGCACGACCATGAACAGCAAACTGATCGCTGTTCCGATGAGCGATGCAAACACCGCAAGCCCCAAGGCTCTTCCGGCCTGGCCGTTCTTGGCCATGGGCGAACCGTCGAAGCAGGTTGCGATCGAACTTGGGGTGCCGGGGATATTGAGCAGGATGGCCGAAACCAAACCGCCGCTCATTCCACCGATATAGATTGCGGTCAGCATCGAAAGGCCTGTCCCGCTGCTCATTGCATAGGTGATGGGCAGGAACATGGAGAGTCCTGCAACTGTTGTAAGACCGGGCAGTGCACCGAAGACGATACCGACGGAGGTACCGACGATAATCATGAGAATGGACAGTGGATCGGTAAAGACGGCTCCAAAGCCTTCAAGCAGCATTCCTAACATGGTTCGTCCCCCTTATCCCAAAATGCCTCTGGGCAAGAACAGCGTGAAGTAACGGGTGAAGATGAAGTAAATCAACACCGATACACCAATGGAGAAGAGTATGATGAAAAGCGCCCATTTCTTGCGCTTGCCCTTCTCGGTGAGCAAAAACGACTGTGACAGCAGATAGAAGATACTGGAGAGGATGAACCCGATCCGCTGGTAGAACAGGAAGTAGAAGAACAGGAAGAGCAAGGAGAGCATCAGCTTGAGGGGAACCACCTGCAAGATGCCCTGCAACTTCGCACCCTTGGGAGGATCGATGCAGGCGACCTGGTCGGGATCACAGATCTGCTCGTTCTGTCCGCCAGTCCCTTTCTTTTCCTTCCGATCCTTGAGGATGGTGGTCACAATGAGGATGGCACTCAAGGCAATGGAGAGCCAACCGATCATAGCCGGGATGGACTGGGAGTCAAGGCCACGGTTCCCGAAGGGGGTGAAGGTCGATACATTGCGTGACTGCACAATGTAAAAGATAGATAGAAGGGCAAAGAAAATTCCCACTCCCAGCTCTTTCTTGTTTGCTTTATTCATAGGATCTGCTCCTTGTGTACGAGCTATGCAGATAGGTGGTCCGGAAACTCTGTTCCCGGACCAACCAATCGATACGATGCGAGCGAATCAGTTATTTGCCCTGGAGCAGGTCACTGATGGCCATCATCTCTTCAAGTTCCTTGGTCCAGTGAGCAACCGAGTCAGCGGTGTTCATGTAGGTGGGAGCCTGGTAGAGAGCTGCAATTTCCTTCTGGTAGTCAGCATTGTTGTTGATGATCTTGCCGACAGCGGTGCTGAACTTCTCTACGATCTTGGCATCGGTGCCCTTGGGGAAGAACATCGTGTTGTAGTAGGAGTAGCCAGCGTTCACACCACTCTCGCGGAGGGTCGGCAGGTTGGGAAGCGCAGCAGATCTCTGGTTGCTGACATTGGCGATGTACTTGAACTGGCCCTTGTCGACATAGTCCTGGACCATGTTGTACGGCATCGGGATCAGGTCAACGTGGCGGCCGAGCAAAAGCGGAAGGCGCTCACCGGATCCACCGCTGGAAACGACGTTCAGCTTGGCGCCAGCTTGCTGCAGACCGATTGCGATCCACTGGGTGGAAGCGCCGGTGTTGGCAGTCAGCTTGTACTTGCCGGGGTTCTTCTGGGACTCAGCGATCAGCTCCTGGACGTTGTTGAAAGGAGCGTCGGCGTTTGCCACGAGCACTTCGTCAGCAGATGCGGAGAATACGCAAGCGAGCTCAAAGTCCTGGAAACCGAAGTCAACCATCTTTGCAGCCTGGGCGATGTTCATGGAGAGCTGGGAAACCAGAACAGTGTATCCATCGTTCTTTGCTTCCTTGACCTGAGCAGCAGCAATGGAGCCACCGCTACCGGCAACGTTGGTGACAACAACAGGCTGACCGAGTTCCTTGGTCAGGTACTTGCCGATGGCACGGGCGTTGTAGTCGGAGTTTCCGCCGGCAGCAAACGCAACCACGAGGTTGATCGGCTGCTGGGGCCACTTGTCAGCTGCACTTGCAGCAGAAGCTTCTCCCTGTCCTGCAGCCATCACCAACGACATGGCAAGCACAAGAATCATAAGAACTGAGAGTAATCTTTTCATCTCTTCCTCCAGAAGTAATTCTCAGGGTGTCTTTGTAAGACTCCCAATGTACCTCCAGAGTAAAATGACTTTTGATACCTGTCAACAATTATTATAGAAATTTCTACTATCATTATATTTTTAAGTAGTGCTATTTGGAAAATTAAACTGTTTTATAGAAAATAATCTACCAAACGACTCATTATCACTACAAACCAAGTAGTTCAGTATGAGTTAACGACAGATAAGAGGCTTGCCCGAAAGCAAGCCTCACGTTTCAAAAACAAAGGTTTCTATCGGCTCACCACATGCTGTGGCTTACCCTCCAGGAACGCTTTCAGGTTTTCCACCGCAATATCCATCAGCCGCTGCCTGCTCTCCTTCGGAGCCCAGCTGATGTGCGGCGTGATCAGGCAGTTCTTGGCAGAGAGCAGGGGATTGTCCGCCTTGATCGGTTCCTCGGAAACCACATCCAAGCCTGCAGCATACACCTTGCCGCTGTTCAGCGCATCCGCAAGGTCCTGTTCTACAACCAGGGGACCACGGCTGTTGTTGAGCAAGATGACCCCATCCTTCATGCGTGCGATGGAATCCTTGTTGATGATGCCCCTCGTGCTCTCAAAGAGCGGGCAGTGCAGGGAGATGACATCGCTGGAGCCGAGCAAGGTATCCAGATCAACATAGACATCCGAATTCCCGCTCTGCTGACTCACATCATAGGCGATGACCTGCATGCCGAAAGCCCTGGCGATGCGAGCGGTAGCCTGCCCTATCCTGCCATAGCCGATGATGCCCATCGTCTTGCCTGCCAGCTCGATCAAGGGATAGTCCCAGAAACAGAAATCCTGATGATTCGTCCACCTCCCCTCTTTCACTGCATCACTGTGGTGCTGTACATGGTGGGCGATCTCCAACAACATGGCAAAGGCGAACTGGGCCACCGCATCGGTACCATAGGTGGGGATGTTGGTCACCACCACACCCCGCCTCCGGGCGGCCTCGATATCCACCACATTGTAGCCGGTTGCCAATACCCCGATATATTTCAGGTTGGGAGCCATGGCAATGGTCTGTGCATCAAGAGGGGTCTTGTTGGTGATGACGATATCAGCAGATCCTAAGCGAGAGAGAATCTGCTGCTGCTCGGTTCGGTCGTAGATCGTCACATCGCCGAAGGCCTCAAAGCCTTCCCATCCCAGGTCTCCTGGGTTCAGGGTATAGCCGTCAAGAATCACGATGGTGTGCTGCATAGGTACTCCTCATCAAGTAGTCGTGGTACTGCCAGTGTAGCAAGGATGAGAACTCCTGTCTTCCACCAAACAAGAACTATGGGCACGTAGGTCATTCAGGAAACAAGCGTGCTGTCATACATGGTCGGGCACCTCATAGCTGAAGAAGTCGAAGTCGGCGATGAAGGACCTTCCGGCAAGATCCTGTGCGCAAAGACCGATGAACGCACCGGTGAAGTGCATCGGCTCCAGATACTCGTCGCTGAGAATGGAGGAGTCGAACGAGGGGCCAAGCTCCTGCCAGTTCTGCTCATCCAGGGAGTAGGAGAACTGCAGGTGGTCGTAGCGCATGTTCGCCTTCAGGTAGACTCGACTTCCCTTTGGAACGGAAACAGGTTTGATCGGCTCGATCCAGCTGCCCTTGTTGCAGCAGTAGAGGTTCAGCACCTCAGCATCGTCGATGTTCGTCTTGGCAAGGTAGAAGAAGTGGCGGTGGTCGTAGAAGGCTATCAGGCCGGCGAGTTGGTTGTAGTCCTTGGGATTGCACTCCAAAGCAGTGACCGCATCATAGCAGAAGCTGGTCTGCCTTCGGGCGACCAGGCTCTGCTCGAAGCGGGAAGTGACCGACTCCTTGCCCCGAAGGCGCAGAAAGCCCGGTCGCTCGGAGAGCGTGCACCGCTTCTCATCAAGCTGGAAACGAAGGCTTTGGTAGAGCGGAGCAAGCGTCTTCTGGTCAAAGTCATCACGTACCAGAGTGTTCTTTTTGCTTTCTGATGCTCCCAGATCGGGAACAGATACCACCAGCTTGGGCTCCCTGCCTCCCCCCTCAAGCTTCAGCCAGCCATCTTCGGTCCAGAAGACCTTCTGCAGCGCAGCCTCACGGCCGAGGATGCACCGCCCACGGGAAGGAAGCGGACGGGCACAGAGGTGTGCAATGTACCACGAGCCTTCCTGGGTCTGCACGAGGGACGCATGGCCTGCCTTCTGCAAGGGATTGGTCGGAAAGAAGCGGCTGGAGAGCATCGGGTTGTCGGGATCGGTCTCATAGGGGCCCCAAGGAGAGGACGAGCGGGCCATGGAGACGGCATGGTCGTAGAAGGTTCCCCCTTCGGCTGTCATCAGGTAGTACCAGCCATTGAGATGGTAGAGGTGCGGCCCCTCCACCTTGCCAAGGCCGCTGCCTGCATAGATCAGGCGGCTCTCACCTACCAAGCTCTTTGTAGTCCGCTCGAACTCCTGCATCACAATGCCGGCAAAGAGATCCTTGCCAGAGCGGTAATCCCAGCGATTGCGCAGGTAGTAGGTCTTGCCGTCCCCATCAAAGCAGAACGACGGGTCGATCCCCCCGCTGTCAAGGAAGATAGGGTCCGACCACGGCCCTTCGATGGCCGGGCTGGTCACCAGATAGTTGTGCATGTCACGCGGCCCGTCATAACCCCAGTTGCGCATGACCGTATAGGTAAGGTAGAACAACCCCTCCTCTTCACAGAAGGTGAGGTCGGGTGCCCAGACCCCTTCTGAGCTCTGGATGCCCCTGAGGTCCAGCTGGCTGGGCCTATCCAAGGCATGGCCGATGAGATTCCAGTCTATCAGGTTGCGGCTGTGGTAGAGGCAGATACCGGGAAACCACTCGAAGGTGGAAGTGGCGATGTAGTAGTCATCACCATGGCGAAGGATGCACGGATCGGGATTGAAGCCGGAAAGAATCGGGTTGGTCACTGATTTCATACGACAATTCCTATGAGGTTGGAGAAGGTTACCACCAAGGGGATCGAAATGATCGCCAAGAGGGTACTGACGATGAAGAGCTGGGAGGCGTAGATGCTGTCCTTGCCGTAGCGCAGGGCAAACATCGTACACGATGCTCCCACTGGGCATGCGCTTGCGATGATGATCGTCAGCAACATGACCGGGTTGAGAGGAAGAAACATGAAGGCAAGGGCAACTGCCAGAGGTACCAGGATGAGCTTGTGGAAGCTGACCAGATAGATGCGGGGGTTGGTGAAGCAGGAGAGCAGGTTGGACTGGGCAAGGGTTGCCCCGGCAACCAGCATGGCGAGCGGGGTGTTCATGCCCCCTACGCTGTCCAGGGCCTGGACGATGACCGTAGGTACGGGAATCCTGAGGATGAAGGTAAGAAAGCCCAGTACCACTCCCACGATTGCAGGACTGAAGAGGTTCTTTGCCGTCTCCTTCACCCCGCTTCTTCCGATCATCAGAATCACCCCGTGGGTCCAGAAGAAGAGATAGAAAACCGTAAGATAGCCGGTGAGGTAGAAGACCCCCTCACGACCGAAAAGCCCATTGGCCAGCGGGATACCGAAGAAACCGCAGTTTGAGTAGATGATGCTCAGCTTCTCGACCGCTGCGTTCACCGACTTCTTGCGAATCACCAGTGCCGCCACCAGAATCTGGAGGAGGAAGGCTGCAAAGGAGAGGGCAAACGAGTACCCCAGATTCACCAACAACTCATGCGAGTAGGTGATCTGGTAGGAGACGAAAATCACCGCAGGGTTGACGACCTGCAAAAGGAAGGTCGAGAGGCGCTTGGTCAGCGCCTCATCGAAGATTCCCTTCTTCAGGCAGATTACCCCCAAGGCGAGGATGAGAAACATGATCCCGATCTTTTCCAGTACGATGGACAGCATAATCCTTCCTTAGAATGTACAGCGGTTCTTCACTTCCCCGTTCAGATAGGAGAGCACATTGTCGAACTCCGTGACAGAGCGCCTGACCATCGCTTCCTTGGTGAGGAAGGCCACATGGGGGGTAAGCAGCGTCTGCCTGGCGGTTACCAAGGGGTAGTCGCT
Organism: Spirochaetales bacterium; assembly: GCA_012519125.1. Classification (GTDB taxonomy): domain Bacteria; phylum Spirochaetota; class Spirochaetia; order Sphaerochaetales; family Sphaerochaetaceae; genus Sphaerochaeta. The sequence goes on along the minus strand of JAAYQY010000163.1, from coordinate 2 downwards.
TG
>JAAYQY010000162.1 GCA_012519125.1 Spirochaetales bacterium | reverse complement strand
GGCTTGGGCAAAGGAAGAAAGCAATGCTTTTGTGCGACTGGCTGTGTGGGGACAAAAAATCACCAACAGTTTTCTTCCAGGGTATGCAAGCCTGAGCTCTTCAAGGGACGTGAGGATCTCACTTGGGTGATGTGCATAATCATCCACATAGACAACACCCCTCTCATCAGCCAACACTTCAGTCCTTGCCCTGCATCCGGGATAGGAGGGCAGTTGCATCAGCAGCAGGCTCGCCAAGGAAGGAAGCACCTCGTCGGTCAACAGACCCTTGTCCTGCAGATAGAGCTTGGGCTTGGGACGATCCAGCAGCATTGCCAAAGCAAGCACCACCGCACCGACATGATCCAAAACGAGTGCCCGTGCCCCGACGGTAAGGGAAAACGAATATTCGGGAAGAAGGGAGAGGGATATTTTTCCCTCTGGGCGCGCGAGAACCTGAAAAGGACCGGAAGCGGTATACCCATACTCCATGATGGTCAGATCGCTCCTCGTCTGATGGGCATAGGAGAGCAGTTCTCTCGCACCTGCATCGTCAGAGCACCCAACGAGGATGCCTCCCCTTCCAAGCTTGTCCACCAAGCGTCGGAAACTGGCTTTGACAGCATCCAGGTCTGCAAAATAGTCGGGGTGATCATACTCGATGCAGGTGACCAGCACGCCCCTGAGATGATAGGAGAGAAAGTGGTCCTGATACTCACAAGCTTCAAAGAGCGCACACTCCCCACCTTGGTAGAGAGAGCCTTCCTGATCAACCATACTTGATCCGTACAGAGCATAGAAGGGAAACTCCCGTTCACTTGCACCGGCCAGCACATGACTGGCAACAGAGCAGGTGGTGGTCTTCCCATGGGTGCCTGCCACTGCATAGCTGTCCTGCATCGAGCTCAGAAGCGCAAGAAACTCAGGATATGAGTAGAGGGGAATCTGTTTGGCTTGGGCTGCCTGAAGGATGGGGATGTCTCTTGCATAGGCACTGCTGTAGATGACACACGTTGTGGTACTGGGCAGAAGGGAGTCTGAGAAGCCAACATCAATTCCGATGTCTGCCTTTTGCAAGGAGAGATCGGTAAGGAAGGTTTCTTGTACATCACAGCCTCGGACAGAGGCTCCCAGACGCAAAAGAAGAAGAGCCAAGTTGGCCATACCGGTCCCCTTGATTCCAACCAGATAACAGCGCTCTTCTCTCAGTTCCACAGTCTGTTCTCCCTCTGATGATATAAAAAAAGACTGTCACCGAGGACAGTCTCTCTTCCAAGGAAAACCCTTAGTTGGCTGCTACAGCCTTGAGGTGTGCATTGCAAGGCTTGCAGACCTTGGCCTTCTGGCCTTCGATCGTTACTTCGTACATTACCTTGACCTCGGTTCTCTTGCAAACGGGGCACTGACCACGTCCATGGTTTACCTCGCTCCTGATCCCACTGCCTCTATGTGCTTTGGACATATACTCTACTCCTTACAGGTTCAAACGTTCTACCGTTTGACTATATAGTGGTCGTCTAGGTGTGTCAAGTAGCGTTTCATCAGAGTGTTATGCTGGCACCCAGGAGAAATTTCGACCGCTGTGAACTGCTCTTTTGCACATACCAGGAGGTCGGCCAACCATAGGCAACTTGCAGATGTATGGTCTCGAACCTTGCAGATATTCCGAGAGTCTGCAACCCTCGTTCGAAGGAGGTCTGCAGCAGGTCGGTCGGCAAGGGTTTCTGTTCCCGATAGCCGGTAAGCAGGCTGACAGACCAGGTGGGAAGCAGTTGCATCTTCAGAGAAAGACCGAGACGCACCTCCCGCTCCTCATCCGAGCCGATGTTCAAAAAATCCAAGGCTCCCTCTGCTTTGAGGAGGTGCAGCTGATTGTTCTCATCATAGGTGGGGCTGCTGAAGGAGAACCCCCAGTCGAGCGTCTTGAGCAAGGAGTCTGCACTGATGACCAGCGGAGCCTCCAGAGAGGAGTACGCAAAACTGTTGCTGACCACAGCCAGCTTGAACCAATCATAGTCGAGCAGCAAGCCCATGCCAAAGGCTACGTTTGACTGATCCTCAACCTGCTCATACCTACCCACCACCGTCTCAACCGCATAGTCAAGGATGGCATGCCCCTCACGCAAACGGATAGAGGTGCGTTCGCTGCCTGCAAGTGCCCGGGCAGTGAACCCAAAAGAAAGCGGCTTTTTCCCAATCGCCCAGTCAAACTGGAACAACGTGGTCATCAACCCGCGATACTCACTGTAAGAAGCCCAGTTCGTGCGCTCGGCCAGGATGT
>JAAYQY010000161.1 GCA_012519125.1 Spirochaetales bacterium | reverse complement strand
CCGAGAAAATGATGAAGTCATCAGGATTATTTCGGCTCGGAAAGCTAAAACAAAAGAAACGCAAACCTACAAAGGGGAGGTGTGACAATGAAAGCAGAATATGATTTTTCAAAAGGGATCAAAAACCCGTACATTCATAAGCTACCGAAACAACAAGTGACCATCAGACTGGACTCTGAAACTGTTTCTTATTTCAAGCAACTTGCACAGAATACGGGGATAGCCTACCAGACCATTATCAATCTGTATCTGGCTGACTGTGTGAAAAAGAAGAGAACCGTGGATATCTCGTTCCCCGAGGCATAGTCTATCGCAGAACAGAGAAAGAGCCGCTGGATCTCAGCGGCTCTTTCAAGAGGTGCCAATCGGATTCGAACCGATGCATCAAGGTTTTGCAGACCTTTCCCTTACCACTTGGGTATGGCACCATGCGATAGGCATTGATGAACATAACAGGTTTCCGAGTGATAATCAAGGGGGATTGTGCTGATTGCATTGAAAGTTCGTGGGAGGGAAACGATACCTGATGGTTGGTGAGCTCTTTGCAAAGTGTCTCATCAACATGAGCAATACGAAGGTAATTTCCTTGACAGTTGAATGTTTTTGATTGTATCATGGGGTTGTAATCGCTAAAAAGTACAAAAACATTCAAGGAACCGTTCATGTCAACCATTCCTGCCGGCAGACAACAGTACATCCTCTCCCTGGTGAAAACCCAGGGATCGGTCAATGTGGGTTCTCTTGCCGAACAACTTGGGGTAAGCGAACTCACCATCCGCCGCGATTTGGACCAGCTGGCCACCAAGGGTTTGGTGGAACGCACCCACGGTGGTGCAACCATGCGGCGCAACCTGCCGGTTGAGCCCGATTACCTGCAGAAAGCGAGTGAGTACCCCAAGGAGAAGGAAGCGATCGGAAAGGCGGTGGCTGAATTGGTGGAGGAGGGCGATACCCTCTACATCAACAGCGGTTCCACCACCTTCGAAGTCATCCGTGCAGTGGTGGCTCTTCAGAAGAAGGTGACCATCGTCACCAACAATATCGATGCCATCTGGCTGTGCAAGGAGAGCGAACACATCCGTCTCATTCTTGCAGGCGGAGTCTACCGAAGCCGCAGCCACTCCGTATCAGGGTCCTTGGCCTCGATGCTCATCAGCCAGATCAATGCCAACAAGGCAATCATAGGAGTCGACGGCTTCAGCCCGTCGGCTGGACTCACCACCCCCATTCTTGAGGAAGCCGATACCACCCGGGCCATGATCGAACACACGGTCGGCACGGTGATCGTGGTTGCCTCAAGCAACAAGATTGGGGTGGTTTCCAATTTCAAGACTGTCTCCCTTGACCAGGTCGATGCATTGGTCACCGACGAGATGGGAGCTGATTTGGTGAAACAGATGGAGATCCCGGAGGATCTTCAGATTATCGTAGCAACTACCGAGGTGTAGGAGGAGAACCGAATGAAGTATATGGATACGTATGCCGAGCAGTATCATGATTGTGCGTGGATCCCGTTCGAAGAACTGGAGTCGTTCATGGAAGAGGCGTTGGTGCATGCCGGAGTTCCCGCAGCCGATGCAAAGATCATCGGGGATGTCCTCATCGAGAGTGACAAGCGTGGCATCGACAGCCATGGTATCGGAAGACTCAAGCCGATCTACATCGACCGCATCGATATGGGCATCATGAATCCGGTCACCGAAGTCGAGGTCATCAAGGACAAGGATGCAACTGCAGTCCTTGACGCCCACAACGGCATGGGCCACGTCGCTGGATACAAGGCGATGGAAATGGCTATTGAGAAGGCAAAGAAGTATGGCCTGGGCATGGTTGTGGTACGCAACTCCAACCACTACGGCATTGCCGGCTACTTCGCTACCATGGCTACCGAAAAAGGTATGCTCGGTATTACCGGTACCAATGCAAGGCCCTCCATTGCACCCACCCATGGGGTGGAGAACATGCTGGGAACCAACCCCCTCACCTTTGGATTCCCGACCGATGAGGAGTTCCCCTTCGTGCTCGACTGTGCAACCAGTGTCACCCAGCGTGGCAAGATTGAAGTGTACGGCAGGGCAGGAAAAGCGCTTCCCGCAGGCTGGGTACTCGACCATGAGGGAAAGACCCGCACCGATACGCAGCAGGTGCTTGAGGACCTCACCACCGGCAAGGCTGCGCTTACCCCGCTTGGCGGCATCGGCGAGGTGACCGGCGGCTACAAGGGCTTCGGCTATGCAACCGTGGTGGAGATTCTCTCTGCAGCGCTGCAGGACGGCTCCTGGATGAAGGCTCTCAATGGCTTTGATGATGACCACAAGGCGATCCCGTACCCGCTTGGGCACTTCTTCATCGCCATCGACCCTGAGCACTTCATGGGTCTGGATACCTTCAAGCGCATCGCCGGCACCATCTGCCGCGAATTGAGGGAGAGCAAGAAGGCTCCGGGAGAAGACTACATCTTCACCGCAGGGGAGAAGGAGCATCTGGCCTACCAGTTCCGCAAAGAGCATGGGTGCCCTGTTCCCCCCTCTTTGCAGAAGGTGATGGTTACCCTGCGTGACCGCTATAAGATGAACTACAGCTGGGATTTCGAGAAGAAATAAGGAAAAGGAGCTACGATAATGCAAGACGATCTGACCAAGCGCGCGCTTGAGTATCACATGATGGACGGTGTTCCGGGCAAGGTCTCGGTAGTACCCTCCAAGCCCTGCCAGACGGCAGCCGATCTGGGCCTTGCCTACACTCCCGGTGTTGCAAAGCCGGTGCTCGCCATCGCCGACAACCCTGAGGATGCCTACAAGTACACCTCCAAGGGGAACCTGGTGGCTGTCATCTCCAACGGGACAGCCATCCTTGGTCTTGGTGACCACGGTGCGTTGGCCAGCAAACCTGTCATGGAAGGCAAGGGCGTCCTCTTCAAGAGATTCGCCGACATCGATGTATTTGACATCGAGCTTGACGAGAAGGATCCGGACAAGATCATCGAGATGGTGAAGGCAATGAGCCCGACCTTCGGTGGAGTAAACCTTGAGGACATCAAGGGACCCGAGTGCTTCAGGATCGAACAGGAACTGATCAAACAGTGCAACATTCCCATCTTCCATGACGACCAGCACGGTACTGCCATCATTGCCACCGCAGGCTTGATGAACAGCTGTGAGATCGTGGGAAAGAAGCTTGAGGACATCAAGGTAGTGGTAAACGGGGCCGGGGCTGCCGGTATCTCCTGTGCCAAGATGTTTGTGGCTGCAGGGGTGAAGCGCGAGCACATCCTCATGGCAGACAGCAAGGGTGTCATCTACCAGGGCAGAACCGCCGGCATGACTCCTGAGAAAGAGGAGTTTGCCACCTCAGACAAGGCCCGCACGCTTGCTGAAGCCTTGGTTGGAGCCGATGTCCTGATGGGTCTCTCGGTTGCAGACTGTGTGACTCCCGAGATGTTGCTCTCCATGGCCAAGGACCCTGTGGTCTTCGCCATGTCCAACCCGAATCCTGAGATCGGCTACGAGCTTGCCATGGCAACCCGCAGCGACCTCATCATGGCAACGGGAAGAAGCGACTATCCCAACCAGATCAACAACGTGCTTGGCTTCCCCTTCATCTTCCGCGGAGCCCTTGATGTCCGTTCGGTCATCATCAGCGAAGGCATGAAGATGGCAGCTGCCAAGGCTCTTGCAGCCCTGGCCAAGGAGCCGGTCCCCGCTTCGGTTGAGAAAGCCTATGGTGGGCAGAAGTTCAGCTTCGGCCGCAACTACATCGTTCCCAAGCCGTTCGACCCCCGTGTCATCGAATGGGAAGCTGTTGCCGTGGCAAAGGCTGCTTGTGAGGAAGGACTTGCCCAGAAGCCCATCACCGATTGGGAAGCATACCGTGTTTCCTTGGTGAAGCGCATGGCGAAGTATTGGAATTAAGTTACGTGTAAGGTACATCACCGAGCCGTCCCAAAAGGGGCGGCTCACTTCTTGTCTTGGCTGGGTTTGTTCTT
>JAAYQY010000160.1 GCA_012519125.1 Spirochaetales bacterium | reverse complement strand
TTCCTCATTGCGTGCAGGAACTGCTATGGTGACAAGCTCTTTGCTGGTGTGCTTTTCCCAGTGTTTGGAGAGGGAACGAAAGTAGAGCAGATTCGATGTGGTGAGCACCAGTGAGTAGATCCCAATGAAGGCGATGATATAGGAGAGGATGAGTATCATAGCTTCTCCTCCACTTGTGCAAGATACGCATCGAGGGTTGGGTCGAAGGCAGAGAGGGCCTTGGCTGCAAGGAAATACTGCTTGGCAGTCTGCCACTCCTTGCGTTTCATGGCCACCAAGCCGATGCCGCTGTAGATGCTTGCACGGTCAAAGGCGCAGAGAAGCGTATCCGCATCTTGGAGAAGTCCCAGGTAGTGCGAGAGGGCCTTGTTCACATCCCCACCGGCAAAGGAGGGTGCATAGACAAGGCTGTTTGCCTTGGCCAAAATTGCTGAAATCTGCTTTGGGTACTGCTTGTACGCCTTGTTGATGGCTGAATTGCTGCGTATGCCTTTGGAGAGGTTGCGTGGGTTGACCAGGTAATGAACCCCATCGATTTCAGATGAGAGCATCAGATGAAGAAAGCTCTCTTTTTCCAGCATGAAAAGCCTGTTTTCTGCTTCATCGAGCAGTTGCAAGGCACGGTTCTTGTCACCCTCCTTGTGTTCAGCGTACAGGCGGGCAAGGATGACCGAACTGCGGATGAAGAGTACCGATATGTCCTGCTCAGAAAGTGCGAGCGAGGGAAACCCTGCTCTCAGCTCTTCAGCTTTTCCTGTATCACCATCCATCTTCACCGCTTCCAGAAATTGCTGATACGAGGGGATGGACGAGAGAAACGAAAAGTCGTCGACATACTCGGACGAGTAGAGAGCGGGCGTGAGAAAAAGGAGTGACCCTATGAACAACATCAACGTGCGCATATCCCTATTTAACCATAGTTTCGCGGCGGATGATACTGCCCTTTTTCAGCTGCTTGTCGGTTTTCAGAAACTGGACTTTCCCATGGTCTGCCTGGGTGATGCTCTGCATCTGCTCATCGAGGAGTGAGAAATCGCTGTCTTGGATGTAGGGAGTATCAGGTTCGATGAACTGCAGTGTCATGCCGGTCCGTATCTGGTTTTTCAGATCCAGGGCATAGATGCCGCTTTCCACCTCTTCTCCGATGTAGCCGCAAAAGAGGTACTGCCTCAGGTAGCCGAGCTCTGTGCTCTTGTCGATGCTGCTGCCCATGGTTGGGTCCACCGGTCCGTGCCCGAAGAAAAAACCGGTTGAGTACTCACGGTGGCTGATGTTGAAGAGGTCACTGCGGTACGCTTTCCAGTCGAGGTGCTCATCGCTGAGGGCGTCGAGGGCCTTTCGGTAGGCACGGCTCACCACTGCAACGTAATAGGAGCTTTTCATCCTACCCTCAATCTTCAGCGAATCGATGCCTGCATCAATCAACTCCTTAAGGTGGTCTATCATGCACAGGTCCTTCGAGCTGAGGATGGTGGTGTAGCCATCTTCCTCAGCGATGGGGTAGTAGACCCCTTTGCGCTGTTCTTCCTCCAGGGCAAGTTCACCACTGGCCAAAACGCGACTCAGCTCATCGGTAGCCGCAAGGCGATAGTTCCAACGGCAAGTATGACTGCAGTCACCTTGGTTTGCGCTCCTTCCTGCCAGATGGCTGGAGAGCAGGC
>JAAYQY010000159.1 GCA_012519125.1 Spirochaetales bacterium | reverse complement strand
TCCACCACATGGCGGAAAACACAAACCTGGAGGACCACATCCAGAAGTTCTCACTCGACGCACAGAAGGCCGGTTCATTGGGCATGATCTGTGGTGGGGAGGTTGAGGTGCTGTTTCAGCGCAGGTGATACCCCTCTTCCACCATCTCATAGGCGAAGAGCAGATTTGCCTCCTCTTGCTTGAAGGCAAAGTCCCAACATCCCATGCGATGCAACATATTCCCCCCAAAACCCTTCTTGAAGGAGTGGAGTCCGCTCATCGGATGGTCTTTGGACTGGGTGGGTGAAACACCAAACAGGTCGTACTCACTGCAATTCCAGCTCTTTGCCAGTTGAATTGCTGACCACTGCAGTGCATAGGTGCTCATGCTGTTTCGCAGAGCTGAGGATGAGGCCCCATAGAGGTACGTGGCACGATGGGCACTCCGGCTGAGAAACATCGCACTGAGGGGCGTCTTATCAAGAAAGGCCATCAAGAGTGTTACCGAAGCACTCTCATCCTCAGGCCCGAACAAGGCCTCAAAGAAGGAGAGATCGTGCAACTGGATGTGGTTGCGTTCACACGTTTCCTTGTACAGCTCGTAGAAGGTCAGAAGATGGTCATGCCCAACTTTGCGCACCTGAATGCCCTTGCGGAGGGCAAGGCGGATATTGTAGCGGGTCTTTGGGTGCATGCGTTCAAGAATCTCATCTTCGGTTGGCGTAAGGTCGATGAGCATGGTATCGCTGGGAAGCTGGTTGGAAACCGAACGCCTCAATGCCTTGGTACTGGTTCCCCAGTTGAGACGCAGGTTCTGCAGTTCAAGACTCAGGTCATCCTCTTCCCACACATTCTTCCAAGGAAGATCATAGCGAAGCAAGATGCAGTGGTCGGGAAGGCGGTCCCGAAGATTCATCGACAACTCTTCCAGAAAGACACCCATTCGGTCTTCCAAGGGACTGAGGACAGGCCCATAGGGAACATAGCCGATGGTTTGGTCACGGCTTACCGGCACCAGCTGGACCAGCAGGTCGTCGAGCAGGAATGCAGAACTTGTCTCTTGCTTCAAGTCTTTCACTCGCGCTTTCATGTCAAACGCCTTGGTTTCGTATCCTTGGGTTTGTTTGACTTGGGACCAAAAGAAGCTTTGATGCAGCAAAGGTGTCTCATAGAGAAAGGCAGGATCCTTCTCCTGCACATTCAAATACATATACTACCTCTTTTTGGGATGGTTCTTCGACCATAGCATGAAGCAGAGAAAGAGGAAAGCCTTGCCAAATGTATGAGAAAAGTATGAAAGGGGGGCCACTTCCTTGTCTTTCTGTTTCCAACCTTGCTACAGTGAAGCCATGAACTTCAGAAGCATACGATCGCGCCTCAACCTTGCAACCCTTCTCATCCTGTTGCTCTCCCTGTTGGGAAGCATGTGGATTGCAAACCGCTCCTTCGCAACCACCTTGCGCGAGTCCACCTATACCGAACTTGCCAACCACACGACCTACCTCTCCTCCCTCCTCTCGGAAGATCCTCAGATGTGGAAGGAGTCCATTTTTTCAAACTATGCCAAGACAACCGGTGCCAGAATCACCCTCATAGACTCGGAAGGCGTTGTTCGTTTCGACTCGGACTACCCTATCGAATCGCTGAACAATCATCTCTATCGGGAGGAGGTCCAGCATGCATTGATCAGCGGAAGGGGAACAAGCGAGCGGCCCAGCTCGACGGAGAATCTTCCGGTGCTCTATCAGGCACTCCGCCTGGAAGGACATCCCGAGCTTTCGGTACTGCGCCTTTCCAAGACTCTAGTTCAGCTCGAGGAGTACCATAGGCGGTATCAAAAGCTCTTTTTCTCAGGACTCACATTGCTGCTTCTGCTCTGCCTTTTGATCACCGCCCTGAGCGTAACCATGCTCACCAAGGGGATGAGGCAGCTCAAAGCTCTTGCGGACAGCTATGCACGTGGGGACCTGAAGGCCCATGCGAGGATAGAGGGCCCCCAGGAGCTTGCCGACCTGTCCATCACCATGCAAGAGATGGCCCAGACGGTACAGTCCAAAATAGAGGAAGTCGAGGCGGGAAAAAACCAGCTCGAAGCAATCCTGAACAGTCTCAGTGAGGCTATCCTGCTCTTGGACAGCAATTTTGTGGTCAAGGTTGCCAACAAGGAAGCTGAAAGGCTCTTTTCCACCGAAAAACTCTTGAATCGGCGATTGAGCCAGATTGTCTCCTCCTCCCAACTGCTCAGCCTCTGCTCCTCTTCGCTGCAGGATGACCAGATCCATGAGCTGACCATCAGCCAGTACGGTCACCTGTTTGGAGAGACAGCACAGGTGGTGGGACGCAGCAGAACCCGAACGCTTCACATCATCGGTCTCTCCATCCGCTCAACAGCAAACCAACGGGTGGGCGTGGTGCTCTCCATCAATGATATGACCGAGCTCAAGCATCTTGAGCAGATCCGAAAGGATTTCGTCGCCAATGTCAGCCATGAGCTGAAAACCCCCATCACCTCTATCGCAGGCTTTGCAGAAGCTTTGGCCGGTTCTCAGGAAAAAGCTGACATCATCCACTTCAGTCAGATCATCAACCGCCAGGCCACCAACATGCAGCACATCGTGGAGGATTTGCTGTTGCTCTCCAGCTTGGAGCAACAGCAAGCAAAACCAACCATGAGCTGGGTGCCTGCCCAACAGATCATCGCTGAAACCGAGGCACAGTGTTCCTATCGGTTCCAGCAGAAAGGAAGCAGCCTCATCACCCACCTTTCCAACCCTGAAGAGTTGGAACTCTTTGTGAATGGCATGCTGATTGTCCAAGCACTGACCAACCTGCTCATCAATGCACTGACCTACTCGGAGAGTGGTTCGGTTGTCCACCTGAACATCGATGTTGGACAGAGAGAGGTTGTCATGCAGGTGCGCGACACCGGTATCGGGATCCCCTTGGAGGACCAGGAGCGCATTTTTGAACGCTTCTACCGCGTCGATGCTGCACGCAGCCGCCGCCAGGGTGGTACCGGACTGGGCCTTTCCATCGTGAAGCATATTGCTGCTGTGCACAGCGGCACCGTCTCGGTACAGAGCGAGCTCGGGAAGGGAAGCACGTTCACCCTTACCCTTCCCAGAGCCAGCAAAGAGTTGGCCAGCATGCAAGATCGCAGTTCTGCGCTCTACTCACGCTGACAAGCCCTACATCCGCTTCGGACCATTGAGGTGGGGTTTCTGCCCACGTTCCATGTAGACGATCCATCTGCAGATGGTGGTGACATGATCGCCGAAGCGTTCCATCTCCTTGGTGAGATAGAAGAGATTGAGAATCCGCTCCATCTCTTTCTCAGATTTGGGCTTGAGGGAGAACAGGTCGCGGTTCATCGCATCACGCAGCTCATCCATCTGATCATCCATATGAGCCACTTCCATGGCTTTCTCAGACTTCACATCGATGAAAGCCTGGACAGACAGGCGCGTCATGGTTGCCCCAAGCAGAGCCATTTTGCAGATGCGTTCCACATATGGAAGAAAATCCTCAGGCTCTTTTTCAGCGCTGGCCATCTTGGCCAGATGTGCTGCATGGTCACCCATCCGCTCAAGCGATCCCACAATCTTTATTCCGGCGATGATATGACGCATATAGTGGCCGTACGGCGTCTCACTGACAAGCAGGCGCACCCCGTCATTCTCAATCATCTCCTGCAGCTGGTCGATGAACCAGTCATTCTCCATAACCTTCCTAGCCAACTCAACATCATGGTTTCTAAACGCATGCTGTGCTTGGTAGATTGATTCCTCCACCCTGTTCACCATCTGGATGAGCATCTCCTGGAAGAAGCGCATCTTCTCATCCAACATACTTGTCTTTGTACTTTCCATCATTCTGTTCCTTTCGATCAACCGAATTTGCCCGAGATATACTCTTCCGTCTTCTTGTGCGCAGGGTTGAGAAAGAGTTGCTCGGTGGGAGCATACTCCTCAAGGTACCCCCTTCGTTTCTCATCCACCATGAAGAAAGCAGTGTGGTCGGAGACCCGTGAAGCCTGCCCCATGTTGTGGGTGACAATGATGATGGTGTAGGAGTTCTTCAGCTCGAGAATCAGTTCCTCAATCCTGCCGGTTGCAATGGGGTCCAGTGCCGAAGCCGGTTCATCCATGAGGATGACCTGAGGCTGCACCGCGATGGTCCTAGCAATGCAGAGCCGCTGTTGCTGGCCACCGCTGAGACGCAGTGCATTCTGCTTGAGCTTGTCCTTCACCTCATCCCACAGCGCTGCCGAGCGAAGGCTTGTCTCCACCAGTTCATCGTAGTCTCCCCTAAAGCCATTGATTCTTGCTCCCCATGCGATGTTCTCATAGATGGACTTGGGGAACGGGTTGGGCTTTTGGAAGACCATCCCTATCTTTCTCCTGATCAGCACAGGATCGACATCAGAAGCGTAGAGGTCGTGGTCGTGGAACCGGACACTGCCTTCGATGCGCGAGCCGCGGATCATATCATTCATCCTATTGATGCTGCGCAGCACCGTGCTCTTCCCACAGCCTGAAGGCCCGATGAAAGCGGTCACCTGATGTTCGTAGATGTCCAAAGAGGCTTGTTTCACCGCTTGGAAAGAACCGTAATAGATGTTCACGTCCTTCAAGGCGATGATGGTCTTTTGTTCTTGTGGCTGCTCATACACACGAGGCAAAGCCTCGGCAAGGTTGGTGGTATTCATGATTCCATCCTTTTCTTCTTGGAAATTTTGTCACGCATGATAATGGCAAAGCTGTTCATCGCCATAAGCAGAAGCAAGAGCGTGATGATCGCCGCCCCTGCAACATTCCGGTAGGCACCCTGCGGTCTGGCAGACCACTGGTAGATTTGGATCGGCAAGGTGGTGAACTTAGAAAAGACACTCGATGGATCGACACTGATGAAGGTGGAAGCACCGATGACCACCAGTGGGGCAGTCTCTCCCAAGGCCCGACTCAACGCAAGGATGGTTCCCGTGAGGATGCGGTCGATGCTTGCCGGCAATACATGGCTGGCAATAGTCTGCCACTTTGTCGCCCCTATCCCATAACTGCTCATCCTCAAGGAGTCGGGAACAGCCTTCAGAGCCTCCTGGGTGTTGATGATGATGATTGGAAGCACTAAAAGAGCGAGGGTGAGTCCACCGGAGAGGATGGTCCGCCCATTTGCCGTCGTGTCAGCAACCGAGCTGAGGAAGGCTCCGCTGGTGAAGTGCTCCATGCTTCGCACAAAGACGGCAAGTCCCAAAAGGCCATAGATGATCGAGGGCACGGCACTGAGGTTGAAGATATTCAGCTGCAGCATGCGGTTGAGCTTGTTGTCAACCGCGTACTCCTCTAGATAGATTGCAGCGCCCACCCCGATGGGAAAGGCGAAGACGAAGGTGATCATGATGATCCAAAGTGAGCCCAGAAAAGCGGTGCGCACCCCTGCGTTCAGGGGATTTGCCGACTGGTCGGAAGTAAGGAAAGACCAGTTGATCCAGCTTCTGAACGTCAGGTGCAACCCTTCGTTTGCAGCCATGAACTCTTTGATGCTTGCCGTCTCAAGCAAGGAATCTCCCAAGCCCCACGTCTGTACCACACTTGGCTTGATCACGTACTGCTCTGCAAGGGAGACCAGGTCTTTATCCGACCGCTCTTCCAAGGGTTTTTCATGGATGACCCGCCTGAGGATGCCTGACGAGAGGTGCTCCTGCAGCACAGTCTCAAGCTCGGCTCGGCTGAATTCACTGACTTCATCCTTTCCAGCCACCAGCTGGCTCGGTTCCACTTCATTGCGAACCGCTACATAGCCGAAGGTTGAGTCGATCACCGAAACAAGCAAGAGCAGCAGGAACAGAATGGCCAAGGAGGTGGCGAAGAGGAAGACCACCTTCCAGACCACACCACCGGCTTTTCTCTTTTGCATCAGAGAAGTCATCTGTTCATCGGTACCAAACAAGATTTCACTTTGCATATCAATCATACTCCTGATGGAAGAGGCCAGAGATTTTTCTGGAAACAAGGTTGAGGGTGAAGGTGATCACAAAGAGCACCAAGCCAAGGGCGAAGATGCTGTTGTAGTCCACCGAGTTGTAACTGACATCCCCTCCGCTGATGCGTACGATGTATCCGGTGATGGTCTCAGCCGCCTTGAAGGGGTTTGCCGTAAGATTGGGACCTGCCCCTGCAGCCAGAGCGACAACCATCGTCTCTCCAATTGCCCTCGAAAGGGCAAGCAGGAAGGTTGCCGATAGTCCGCTCAAAGCAGCGGGGATCACCACCTTGAAGGTGGTCTCGATGCTCGTACCGCCAAGGGCATACGCTGCGAGCCTGAGGTCCTTCGGTACCGACGTGATCGCATCCTCTGCCATGGTGGCTATCATGGGAAGCACCAGGATCCCGATGACAAGCCCTGCACTGGCGGTATTGTAGATGTCCACCCTGCTCTCACCGAAAAGAGAGCGAAGCAGCGGGGTCATGAAGGTCAGGGCAAAGTATCCATACACAATGGTGGGAATGCCGGCAAGCACTTCCAGGGTTGGCTTGAGGAACCCCCGCACCCGATCGCTTGCATATTCGGCCAGATAGATGGCGACAAAGAGGCCCAAGGGAATACCCAAGAGCATGGCGATGAGGCTGGTGGTGAGCGTTGCGTTCAAAAGCGGCAAGAAGCCGAACAGGCCGATCATCGGTTGCCAGACCTTTCCGGTGAGAAAGCCAAGCAGATCCACATCGGGGTCGGCGAAGAAGAGGAAGGACTCCCGAACAAGGATGAATGCTATCCCGACGGTGATGAGGATGGAGAAGAGGGCAAAAAGAAACAGCAACGTCTCAATGACCACTTCATGAGGACGGTGTTTCTTGCCAAACGGATGGTTTCCAACATGTTGAATCATCAGCAAATACCTTTTTGTATGCGAAGAGACCGCAGACCCTTTGGTCCGCGGCCTTTCTGCTTCGATGGACTTAATAGGCGCCCTGCATGGCTTCAAGCCAGAGCTTTCTGCCCTTGTCGATGTCTGCCTCGCTTGCCGGGAAGTAGCCGACCTTGATGACTTCCTCATTCACGTAACTGAGGTAGAAGTCGATGAAGGCTGCAACCTGGGGTTTGCTTCTCATTACCTCGGCATCACTGTAGAGGAAGAGAGGACGGGCCAGCGGATAGGTGTTGTTGTCAACATTCGCCTTGACTGCTTCGACTCCATTGATGCTGAGGATGTTCAGGGATGCTTCATTTTCTGCATAGTAGGCGTAGCCGAAGAATCCGACGGCATACGGGCTTCCCTTGATGCCCTGCACCAGGATGTTGTCATCCTCGCTGAGCTGCAGGTTCTTTGCAGAGAGCAGCGGCTCGGGATTGCTCTTGAACACTTCCTCGGCAAAGTAGTCGAAGGTGCCGCTGTCGGTGCCGGGGATGAAGCGCTGGATAGGCTCATTCGGCCACGATGGATTCACATCCTTCCAAGTAGTTGCCGTGCTGAACAGGCGGGCGAGCTC
>JAAYQY010000015.1 GCA_012519125.1 Spirochaetales bacterium | reverse complement strand
TGATGGGTTGCATCCGCTTCTCATACAGCGAGATGATCTCATTGGCACGTGTCGTGTTCTTCAGCAGTTTTCCCAGTTGCTCCAGTTCCCTGATCCAATCTGCATAGGACTCAAGGTTCATGGTGTAGTTGGGGATTTCCAGCACATCGAGCTTGCGTGCAATTGATTCAAAGTGCGTTGCTTTGGTAAGTACCAAATCCGCTCTCCTGCTTGCAATCTCCTCCACACTGGCTGTTTGGCTGAGGCGGGGCTTCTGATCAAGCTCGGGTCTGATGAATGAGAAGAAATCCCCCAGGCCTTGGTCAGTTTTCGGCAAGGTGAGATCCATCTCTGCCACCTCTGGAAACAGGAAAAGAGCATTGGCCGGCATATTGCCTGCCTTGCCTGCTATCAAGACGGTAGTAGGCTTTTGGGCAAGCTTGAGGGTGCGGTTGTTTGCATCTGTGGCCTGATAGAAGGTACTTTCCTGCATGACTTGCTCGGCATTGCCGTGGGAGAACAAGAGCACAGGGGTCAGGACAAGAAGGAGAAGGATCAGGGATTTTTTCATGGAAAGAGCTCCTTAGTGTTGCGAATGGTTGCAGTTTACCATTATATTTTTGATAATGCAATCGGATTTCATCCCTTGCTCTCCCTCTTTTCACCTTGATACCTTCTGTCATTCAGTTTACTGTATAGATACCATTCAGAAGGAATCGGAACATGGATACACACGCATTGCACCAGAGGATTCGCACCCTGCGCTCCCAAGCGAAAATCCTCTCCTCCAGCACGATAGAGCAGCGCAACCAACTCCTCTTGACCATCGCCGATGGCTTGGTTAGGGATTATCAGCTGATACGCTCGGCGAATGAGTTGGATGTTGCACAAGCAGTGGAAAACGGCCAGAAAGAATCCCTGGTCAAGCGCTTGATCTTCAGCGAGGAGAAACTCGCTGCGGTAACGCTCGGCTTGCAGCAAGTCGCCGAGCTGAAAGACCCCATCGGGCATGTTTTGGAACGAAGGCTCCTTGATGATGGTCTGTTGCTCGAGAAAGTGAGCTTCCCCATAGGGGTCATCGGCATGATCTTCGAGGCCAGGCCCGATGCCTTGGTGCAGATCGTCTCACTCTGCCTGAAGAGCGGAAATGGCATCATCCTCAAGGGAGGCAAGGAAGCACAGAGGACCAATACCGAGTTGGTCGCTTCCATCCAGCGCAGCTGTGCCGGTTCGGCCTTGGGCGATACATGGCTTCTGCTCGTGGAAAGCCATGCCGATGTCGAGCTGATGCTGGGGATGGAGAAAGAGATTGATCTGCTCATCCCCCGCGGGACCAACCAGTTCGTACGCTATGTCATGGACCACACCTCTATTCCGGTGCTTGGGCATGCGGACGGAATCTGTCATCTCTACATCGATGAGCATGCCGATCTTGCGAAGGCCGTTGAGATTGCCTATGACTCGAAAACCCAATATCCTGCAGCTTGCAATGCAGTGGAGACTATACTTGTCCACCAAGCGGTTGCAGCGGCATTTCTTCCCAAGCTCGCCAAACGCCTTGCTCAGGGACATGTGGTGATGCATGGCGATGCCGCAGCCCAGAATCTGATCTCCTGCACTCCCTACCAGGAAGGGGATTGGGGTATGGAGTACCTCGCCTTGGAAGTGAACATCCGTGTCGTGGATAGCCTTGAGCAGGCCATCGACCATATTGAGACGTACGGATCGCACCACACCGATGCCATCGTCAGCGAGGATGAGATGGCGATCAGGACGTTCTTCCTGCAAGTCGATTCCGCCGACGTGTTCGCCAACTGTTCAACCCGCTTCTCCGATGGCTTCCGCTTCGGTCTTGGCGCCGAGGTCGGGATAAGCACCGCAAAGATCCATGCACGCGGGCCGGTGGGACTTGAGGGCCTGATGAGCAGCAAATACCTGCTCAAGGGACAGGGCCAGGTCGTGGGTACCTATAGTGGCACGGAGCCCAAGCAGTTCCTCCACACCGAGCTTGCAAAGGATGGATCCTCTCTTGCCTTCGGGGGCGAACGATGAAGCGTGACCTGACAAACGTACATCGCCTGGTGGTGAAAGTGGGGACCAACCTGCTCTCTGTACAAGAAGGAATCGATGAAATGTGCATCGATTCGATTGTTGACCAGATAGCACAGCTGCACAAGAGAGGGTATCAGGTGCTTCTGGTCAGCAGTGGTGCCGTCGGCATGGGAGCGAAGGAGTTGCATCTCAAGGGTCCGGTAAAACAGGTTTCAATGCGCCAAGCGTGTGCATCCATCGGCCAACCCCTGCTCATGTCCAGTTATCGTCGCTCCTTCAAGCGTCATAATCTGGTCTGCTCACAAATCTTGCTCACCAGGAAAGACCTCAACAACCGACATACCTACGTGAATCTGCGCAACAGCATCTTCACCCTGCTCGATCTTGGGGTGGTTCCTGTTTTCAATGAGAATGACGTGGTCAGTACAGCCGAGATCGGTTCTGCCTTTGGTGATAATGACAGGATGAGTGCCATGGTTGCCAGTAAGATTGATGCCGACCTCTTGGTCATTCTGACCGATATCCCAGGACTCTATACGGCAGACCCCAAGAAGGATGAGTCGGCACAACTGCTATCCGAGATTGAAAGCCTTGATGATAGGGTGCTCTCCTATGCAGGCGGGGCTGGTTCCACCCACTCAACCGGCGGCATGAAGACCAAGCTGTTGGCGGCCAAGATAGCCTCGGTTGCAGGGTGTGGTACCATCATTGCCAGTGGCTATGAGGAAGGTGCTCTCACCCGCCTTCTCTCAGGAGAATCACTGGGGACGTATATTCATCCCTCAACAAGGCTGAGTCAGCGGGAGCGATGGATTCTGAACAACTCCCATCTTGGTTCGATCGAGGTGGATGAGGGAGCAAAAAAAGCCTTGCTCTCCAAGAAAAGCTTGCTTCCAAAGGGGGTCGTACGGGTGAACGGGGTCTTTGGCAGCGGGGATGTGATCCAGATCTGTACCACCGATGGCAAACCCTTTGCCAAGGCGGTACCGTACTACAACAGCACAGATATCGCCAAGGTGGCCGGCCATAGCAGCAAGGACATCGAGGCTTTGCTGGGAAAGGGTGGGAAGGACGTACTCTTCCGACCGGAGGACTTGGTGTTGCTGGACGATGTTGAATAACTATCGTATCTACCGTAGAAAACAGGAAATGCTCTCACGCATTACGCATTTGCACAATACTGAGCAACTTGCTGTGGGCATCCTTGATACGGGTACGCTTGCACAACTCAATGAAAGTCTCGAGTGGTATCAGAGCCAGATGAACTTCAGCCTCCACGTGGTTACCCAGGAGGGGAGGCTCGATATCCCCAGCATGCAGGAACAGTATAAGGATGTGACCTTCTTGGTTTTCACCACCCATACCTTCACCGGAGAAAAAATCAATGCGGTTGCCAATGAATGCAGGACCAATCTTTTTCTCATCGTCAGAAGCGACCTTTTGCTCGTGAAGTTTGACGGGCCTTTGCTCATGAGCCTGATGGCGGAGCCTGAGCATCCGGCTGCCTACTGTGCAGTACTGGCAAATGCCTACAAGGAGATTGTCCCCTGTCGTCGTTCCCCGCGTCTGGTGGAACGTGAGTTGGATCCCGAATCTGATTTCCCTCGCCTTGGCGCAGTGACCTTGCAACAGACGCTCTATCCGGTGATGTGCCTTGCACTCTACGACCGCGCGCTCTTTCAGCGGCTGCGTGGCTTCGATGAGCAGATTCACAGTGAATACTACCAGGCATTGGACTGGGGGATCAGGACGCACCTTCTGGGCTATCACATTGCCATCGGGGATGCTCTGTTGATGCAGTTCCCAGACCGCGAGAGTGTGATTGAAGACCGTAGCGATGCTGAAGGATTTGAACGGTGCTACACCAAAGACTTGGGGGTGCAGAGCATCAATGCGAAGAATGTTGCCCGCAAATACAAGGGCTTCTTTGACAAGGAGGTCTATCAGACTGAAGTCAAGAAGCGGATGCAGTGGCTGCAGAAGATGGATTTTTCAACCCTGTGTGACAGCTGGCCCAAGGAGGAGGCATGAAAAAGATCCTCACCCTTGCGTTTTTGCTGTTGCTTCCACTGATGCTCTTCGCCTCACTTGACCCCTACAGCCTGGGTGTCGGGACGGTGATTCTCGATGCAGGACACGGCGGGCATGATCCTGGAACCAGTTTTGCCTGGGCGTTTGCAGGAGGCACTGTCTACGAACGAGATCTGACATTGGATATCACCAAACGAGTGGGATCCTTGCTCGCCGTATCACACCCCGACCTTGTGTTGGTCTACACCAGAAGTGATGATACCTACCTTACCCTTGCCCAGCGTAGTGAGATTGCCTATACGACTGAGTTGCGCAACCAAACCAGCGCCCTGTTTGTTTCGATTCATGTGAACAGTGCCCAATCACGCGAAGCCTCAGGGTTTGAGATTCTGACCAAATTGCAGAGCAAGCGTGTCAAACTCATGGATGAGTCAACCCCTTTGACCAACCTGGCAATGCTCTCCGGGTTTTCCCAGGTAACCCTCAACCGGATGCTCAACCATCGCAATCTGGTAGTCGCCTCACTCTTTGAGGAAACGTTTTCGGAAACCCTGATCACCAGTCGAAACCGTGGGATCAAGGAGCGTGACATCTATGTGCTCAATGCCTCCAGGGTTCCCTCTGTCTTGGTGGAGGTAGGCTTTCTTACCAACGAAGAGGATGCTAAAAACCTTGTTTCGCCGCAATGGCGCCAACGAGTTGCCCAGGCGATCGCCTTGGCAATCGAACGCTGTTTGTAGGAGGATGCCGATGGAAGTCTATGACGTGAAGAAGGAGCTGAAACAGCTCTACCACACTCCAAAAGAGCCCACGCTGGTCGACGTTCCTTCGCTTTCGTATCTCATCATCGATGGGGAAGGGGACCCCTCCGATCCGGCCTACACAGAGGCTGTGGAGCTTCTTTTCTCCATGAGTTACACCCTGAAGATGGGGTTTAGGAAGCACTCCCTGTACAAGCCTTTCACCGTCTCCCCACTCGAATGTGTCTGGGATGCCGTTGAGGTGGAGAATCGGAATAGCTGGGTTTGGTCTGCCATGATCGCACAACCATCCTGGGTTACCGAGGAGTTGGTCGAACAGGTTCGCGAGCAGGTGTCTTTCAAAAAAGGACTCTCATCCTCCCATGTACGCTTTGCCACCCTTACTGAAGGAGTGTGCGTAACCATGCTGCACATAGGTTCGTACCAGGATGAGGATGCAAGCTTTGCACGGATGGAGAGGTTTTGTGCAGAGCATCAGCTGAAGCGAAGCAGCACTTCCCATAGGGAGATGTATCTGAGCAATCCGAAGAAGACCGAAGCCGACCAGCTGAAAACTGTTCTCAGATTTGCGGTGCAACCGATCTCCTAAAGCTCTTCCTTGCTCTTTCTGCGCTGGGCAACCAGCAAATCCATTTTCAGTTTCTTCAGCTTTGCCGAGAGGCTGACCTTGTAAATGTGCGGGTTGATCTGTCTCAGATAACTCTTGTGGAAGGTTGCAAGGCTCTCTTGTGCAAACGCTTGGATCTGCCTCAGCGTTGGCTTTTCTCCCACCCGCTTGCCCTGGTGCATTCGCAATGCGAGCAAGCTTTCAAAACGAGCGTACTTGTCGCTCTGCATCTCGAAAAAAGCGGCCTCAGCAAAGGGGTGGTAGAAGGTATACTTCTTCCCTGCGACGATTTTCTCATGCTCGAGGGTGATCAGGTCAGCCAATGCGCCCCCCTCAGCATCATAGAAGCGATAGACTTGCTTGATGCCGGGATTGGTGGTTTTCTCAAAGCTGTTGGAAATCTTCATCGTGGGAGTGATGGTGCCATCCTTCTGCTGCTTTGCAGCAAGCTTGTAGACTCCATTGAGAGAGGCCTGTACGCCTCCGGTCACCAAATGGGTACCGATACCCCAACTATCGATGGGCACCTCATCATGGACCAGGGTCTGCACGATCTCCTCGGTCAGGTCGTTGGATACCACGATGGTCGCATCCTTGAGCCCTGCGTCATCGAGTCTCTTGCGTATCACCCTCGGAAGGTAGGAGAGGTCGCCGCTGTCGATACGAACCCCAATCTTCTTTCCCTTGCGCTGTTGTTCCAGGCCGACGATGATTGCATTGTCTATTCCTGAACCGAGCGTGTCATAGGTGTCAATCAACAGTACCGTATTGTCTGGATACAAATTGGCATAGGCACGGAAGGACTCCAATTCACTGTCAAAGCTCATGATCCAGGAGTGGGCCATGGTGCCTGCTACCGGAATGTCGAAGGTTTTGCCGGCAAGGGTGTTGCTGGTGACCTGACAGCCTCCGATGAAGGCGGCTCTGCTTGCAGAGAGGGCGCCGTCACCACCTTGGGCTCTTCTGAGCCCGAACTCCATCAGCTGACCGCGCTTGGAGGCGATGGACATGCGGCTTGCCTTGGTTGCGATAAGGCTCTGGAAGTTGAGGGTGTTCAGAAGCAAGCCTTCTATCAGCTGTGCTTCGATGAGATTGGTTTGGATGCGAAGCAAGGGTTCCCCAGGGAAGACCACCGTGCCTTCCTGCATCGCATACACATCACCAGCAAAGCGGTAGTGCTGCAAGTAGTCGAGGAAGGGTTCGGTAAACTTGCCGAGACTACGAAGATAGTCGACATCCTCTTTGCTGAACGAGAAGTGCTCGAGCTTATCGATCAGGTCATTGAGACCTGCAAAGACCACATAGCCTCCTTCGAAAGGGTTCGTCCGATAGAACATATCGAAGACAACCTGGGGGTTCTGGGCATTTGAGAAATACCCCTGCATCATGGTCAGTTCATAGAAATCGGTAGTCAGGGCACTTACGTTCATGCTTGCTTCCTTAGCCTCGGGCCTCGATCCTGGCAAAGCCGGTGTAGGGTACCAGGGCCGGGGGAATGGTCACTGAACCATCTTCGTTCTGATAGTTCTCCAGTATGGCAACCAGGGCACGGCTGAGAGCGATGGCTGTTCCATTGAGCATATGGACGAATTGGGTCTTTCCTTCTTCATCCTTGTACCGGATGGAGAGCGAGCGGGCCTGATAGTCTGTGCAGTTGCTGGTGGATGTCACCTCTCCGTACTCGCCTTCATCCCCACGGCCGGGCATCCATGCTTCGATGTCGAACTTGCGGTAGGCTGGGGCTCCAAGGTCTCCCGTGCAGGTATCGACCACGCGGTAGGCGAGGCCAAGATTGCCGAAGATTTCCTCTTCGATGGCAAGCAGCGTCTGATGATAGGCATCCGACTCCTCAGGAAGGCAGTAGATGAACATCTCCAGCTTGGAGAACTGATGGACGCGGTACAGACCCTTGGAGTACTGCCCCGCTCCTCCTGCCTCGCGGCGGAAACAGTGGGAGAGTCCTGCCATCTTGATGGGCAGTTCTTCCTTGTTGAGGATTTGGCCGGCGTAGTAGCCGCCGAGGGTGATCTCTGCAGTCCCGACCAAGCAGGTACCGGTTCCCTCGAGGGTATAGATGTTGCTCTCCTCCCCACGTGGGTTGAACCCGATGCCTGAGAGAATCTCCTCCTTGGCTATGTCCGGGGTGATGAAGGGGGTAAAGCCATGCTTCATGACAATGTCCATCGCATAGCGCTCCAAAGCCATCTGCAGGATGACCGCCTCACGCTTGAGATAGTAGAACTTTGCACCGGAAACCCTGGTTGCAGTATCAAAATCGACCAGATCGAGCTTTTCGGCAAGTTGGACATGGTCCAACGGCTTGAAAGAGAAAGTAGGGACAGATCCTACAAACTTGATGGCAGTGTTGTCCTTGTCCTCCTTTCCTACAGGAGCTTGGGGATGCGCATAGTTGGGGATGGTGCGCGCAAGAAGCTGGTACTGTTGCTCCACCTCGGTGAGGGAGGCTTCACTGGCGGCGATGCTCTCCTTGAGAGCCTTGCCTTCGGCGATGAGGACGGTACGGGTTTCGGCATCGAGCTTGCCCTTCATCTTCTGGGCGTTCTCGTTTCGTCTGGCCCTCAGATTCTCAACCTCCTGCAGCAGGTTTGAACGCTTTTCCTGCAACTCGATGATCAGATCGATATCCAAGCGCATGTTGCGC